>DATDZG010000036.1:0-45413 GCA_035288805.1 Candidatus Nanoarchaeia archaeon | reverse complement strand
AATTTCTTTTTTTCAAAAAATGATGTTGAGGGGTTATGAAGGAATTTATTGCAGATTGAGATGAACTCTTTGTATTTTTTTTCTGATAATGCTGCTGCTATGTTTCTTGACTTTTGAACAGGGTCGATGACTATAAGATGAGAGTGTTTTGAAGGATTTAAAGTTGATTTTATTTTTGCTTTATTTTTATAATTCTTTTCAGGGTCGATTATTTCTTCTTGACTCCATTGCGATGCTTTTTTTATAAAATTGTTGAATCCCTTATAATGAATTGTTAATACTTCCAATAAATATCCTGAAAATCCTTTTATGTAAGATTCTGCTCCGTAGAGGTTATTAGCTTTTGTGAATTGTTTTACTAATCTTATTTCATCTGCCTTGCCTTTTATGTGTTTTTTAACCCAGATTGAATGCAATGGGCTTACATCTGTTACGTTTTTTGCCTTTTCTGCTGAATTTATATCTAGCACCGGAATTAATTCAAACATGTAACCTTGGGATTGAACTTGAAAGTAATCCCGGGAGCCATGAACTTTAGTATGGGCTGTTAATTTTCTTTCAAGCAGTTTTGAAATGTCCTGAGAATGATATTTTTTGTATGGAAATTTGATGAAAATGTCAATATCATGATCTCCTGACAACCATGTATCCTTTGCAAAACTTCCTGCCAGCTCTGGCTTTAAACCTGGAAGAGCCTGTTTTAGCTGGGATAAAAAAGAATTTACTTTTTTGCTAACCAATGCTCTTTCTCTGTCAGAGGGTTTTATTTTTTTGATGATTGTGAGCATTATAATGAAAAAGAAGATTGGTATTTAAACTTTTGTCAGGAACTTTTTTTACAGCCTTATCACTTTATTTCTTGTAAGCACTGAATTTGGAATAAAAATCAATTGCTGTCCTGATAAGATTAATGTTTCTGTTGTTTTTATTTTGATTATTCTGCCTTCAAGATTGAATTTTTTTCCCTGGATTTCTTCAATTGAGATTGTGTCTTTCTCCTTAAATGGCTGGTAAATTGCAAGGTTAAATCCTGATACAAGATTTGGCAGCATTCCTTTTATGCTGAAAAAGATAACTAAGATTCCTGCAATTAATGCTATTCCTGAAATTATATACAGGACGATTGTTGTGATTCCTAATTGTTTTAAAGCCAGGTTTATTGCTAATAAGTAAACAATGAAACTTATTATATAATAAGTGTAGCCTTCCAGATTGAAATTTGATTTGAGCTTGTTTTTTATTAATGAGTTTGCTTCCAGCTCATTTAGAATTGTTCTTGACAATGAGCCGAAGAATTTTCCCAGGACTAATCCGAGAAGAATAATTGCCAATGATGCTACTATTTTTCCTAATGATGGATTCTCTATGAAATTGTCAAATAGCATTGATTTTGATTATTTTTTATGTTTAAAAACCTAACTTATCTCTTTTGATGGGTATATTTTATTAGAATCATGTTTATATATTTGGGTTGTTCCTCTTAGGTATGCGATTTAAATACAATATTTATCCTGAGACTGTTAAAAAGATAAATGCGAGATTTTTGCCTGAGGATGCTGAACAATTGGTTAAAGGGGTAATCTATCAATCTGCAAAATGGCTTGGAAGAACTTCTGCAGGGCAGATACTTTCTATTCTAGAGTATCGTTTTTCTGATAACTTCCAGGAAGAGGTTGTTGATTATTTTAAGAATGGATAAAAATGGTTTATCTTTCAGTTTATATAATTTAAGCAATGTTCCTTTCCAGTTCTTTGACAAAGATTAAGCGAAGTATTTTTATATTCTTTTGATTCAAGAAACGTATGCCTATCAATGCGAGTTTTTTTTATCAGAAAGCTGAAGAGGAGTATTTGGCTGCGGATACTACTGAGAAGAAGATTCTTGCTTTAAAGAAAATGATGACTGTTGCTCCTTCACATAAATCTGCTGAAGGATTGCAGAAACAGCTTAAAGGAAGGATGGTTAAATTAAAAGAGCAGCAGGAAAGAGAGGTTAAACAAAAGAAAGGGGGAAAGAGCAAGTTTTCAATTAAAAAAGAAGGTGCTGGGACAATTGCAATTTTAGGGGTTACGAATTCTGGGAAATCAACTTTGTTAAATGCTTTGACTAAAGCTGATGTGAAGATTGCTGATTACGAATTTACTACGATGGAGCCTGAGCTTGGAATTATGAACTATCATGGGATTAAGATTCAATGCATTGAGATTCCTGCAATTGTTCGGGGATTTAATAAAACTGAAAATGGGCTGGCTTTTCTCGGTTTGATTAGGAATGCTGATTTATTATTGATTATGAAAAAAAGTTCTGAGGATTTACGATTTATTGAGAAGGAGTTAAGGGAGAATGATGTTCATAAGAAATTATTGATTGTTGAAAGAGATGAAAATATTGAGGAGTTGAAAGATTCTGTTTGGAAAGCTTTGGGATTGGTTAAAGTTTATACCAAGCAGCCTGGCAAAAAGCCTGATTTTCCCCCCATAGCGTTTAAGAAAGGAGCTGTTGTTGAGGATTTAGCGAGTCATGTGCATAAGGATTTTTCAAAGAAGTTTAAGTTTGCCAGGATTTGGGGTTCTGCAAAGTTTCCAGGCCAGGTTGTTGGGTTGAATTATAAGCTTGGGGATGATGATGAGGTTGAACTGCATTCTAAATAAGGGCTACCTGCGTCTCCCTTATGAACCCTCTGCATCCCTTTCACTTGTGGGCTACCTGCGTCTCCCTTAACAATCCCTTTAGGAAAGGTCTTGTATCCCCAAAACAAACTAGCCCCCTGCATCCAGAAATATATACAGTATATGGCTAAGTTATATATAGTTCTAAGACTTATTTATTTTGTAGAGGAAAGAACAATCAGGGGGGTGGATGAGATGGTAGAAGATGTAGCTATCTCTATAAGATTTGTTGGTAAGTTAAGGAGATTGAACCCTATAGATAAAAGAGGGATAAGAGAAGAGGTTTCTGGGCTTGTTGGCAAATACAAGAGAGTATTGAAATCTGGGGCATTAAAGCTAAATATAAGACAAAACAGTGAGAGGCTGAAAAAAGTGCCTTTGTTTCTTTGCAAGGCGAGGTTTTGGGGCAGAGGAAGAAGTATAGCTGCTCATGGAAGTGAGTATGGAATAGGTCAAAGCGTTGATAAGACTTTGAGAAGAGTTGAACATAGATTGATACAAGACAAGGAGAGAAGATTAGGGCTTTAAATAAGCCTTTTTTCTTTGCAAAGAAAAAATCCTTGGGAAAAAGAAAGCATATAGAAGAAATCCTTGGGAAAAAGAAAACAAAGCTTAACCAAAAATTTATATAATGCATATTCTTTACAAGGGTATGGAAAAAAATCTTGTTTTGTTCAGATTAGAGGGCTGCCCTTATTGTGTTAGAGTTGAGAAAGAACTTGCCAAAAGGAGAATTAGATATAAGAAAATTGAGGTTCCTTCTGAGAAGAGCAAAAGAACTCTTTTGAAAGAGATTTCAGGCCAAGATTCTGTTCCTGTGCTTTTGCATGTGATTGGAAGGGAAAATCAGGATGATGATATTATGGAGTGGCTAGATGGTCAGGGTTAGTTTAGAGTATATGGTTAAAGAAGCTGAGAAAAGTTCTGAAAAACCTCAATATTATTTGATTGGGAATGTACCTGTCTTAGATAAGCCTTTTTCTTCTGGAAAGAAAAACCCTTGGGAAAAAGAAAATGAGTTTGTAGATGATTCTTACAGAATAAGAGAAACGCATTATGAGCAAAGAATAAGAGAGGGGTTTACATTTAAGTTTGTTACTCCTCAAGAATTACCTCCTGGAATTGCTGGGTGGTATAATCCTAGCACTAAAGAAGCTGTTGGGGTTGATAGAGAGGCTAGAGAGCATGAAGGAGTGCATCATGATTTGTATGCCAAAAACGAGGTAACTTCTCATCATGAACAAGATGTAAGAACAATAATGAGGAATTTATTAAATTCTTATGGGGCTAAAGGTGATTATCATGTCTGATATTAAAAAAATTTTAAGAGAACTTGAAGTGTATAATGAGAATATGTATATGTTTAATATTAAACCTGACTCTGGAAAGTTTTTGCATTTGCTTGTTAAGGTTAAAAGGCCAAAAAACATTATTGAGATTGGAACTTCAAATGGTTACTCTACAATCTTATTGGCTTCTGCTGATAAAAAGACAAAAGTTTACACTATTGAAATTGATGACAAGAAAGTTGAGATGGCTAAGAATAATTTTAAGAAAGCTGGCTTAAAAAATATTGAATTACTTCATGGAGATGCTTTAAAAGTTTTGAAAAAATTTAATGTTAAAGTTGATATGATATTTTTGGATGCTGTTAAAAAAGATTATATTAAGTATATCAAATTATTGGAGAAGAATATGAATCCCTGCTGTTTGATAATTGCAGATAATATTATCTCACATAGTGAAAAGGTTGATTCTTATTTGAGTTATGTGAAAAAGAAATATTCCAGCGAGACTTTGCAGATTGGTGCTGGGCTAGAGATGAGCGTTCGATGTACATCCACGATTTAAATCCTGTTTTGTTCTCTCTCGGGAGCTTTAAGATTTATTATTACAGCTTAGCTTATTTATTTGGATTCTTACTTGCTTTGTTTTTATTGATTAGAAAAAGAGAGAAACTTGGATTGAGCAAGGATGATTGTTATGACTTAACTGCATGGATGATTATAGGAACAATTATTGGGGCGAGGTTATTTGAAGTTTTGTTTTGGAGTCCTGGTTATTATTATAATCATCTTATAGAAATTATTGCTTTTTGGAAAGGGATTTCCGGGATGAGTTATCATGGTGGTTTATTTGGGCTGGTTATTGCTGTTTGGTTGTTTTCTAAGAAAAGGAAACTTGCTTTCTTGGAACTGGCTGATGTGATTGTGATTCCTGCTGCATTAGCTTTGGCTTTTGGAAGGATTGGGAATTTTATTAATGGAGAACTTGTTGGAACTGTGACAAATGTTTCCTGGTGCGTTGTGTTTCCTTTGGTTGATGGGTGCAGACATCCCCAACAACTGTATGCTGCTGGATATAGATTCTTTATTTTCTTTGGTCTTTTAGGGATAAGCAAAATAAAGAAAAAAGCTGGGGTTGTGTTCTTTTCTTATCTTTTATTAGAAGGGATTGGAAGATTTGCTGTTGATTTCTTTAGAGAGGATTTACATTATCTTGGTTTGAGTTTAGGGCAGTGGTTTAGTATTGCGATGATTTTGATTGGGGGATATTTGTTGATGAAAAATTGTTTTAATCCCACTAAAAAGTTGGTACAAAGTAAATATTTATAAACTATCAGTTTGTCATTGCACTATGGTTGCCAAAAAAGAAATGAGGAAAAAATATAATTTTAATGATAGGGTTCTAGAATTAGTCTGGGGGAATATTACTACATATGATGGCGAATCGATTGTAGTGCCTGCAAATATTGATTTTACATATGATGGTGGTCTCCAAGGCGTTCTCGGTGCTCTCGTGAGAGCGGCAGGTGAGCAGCCTTTTGAAGAAGCGATTATGAAAGGTAAAGAGATAGCACAAAAAAATGGATATGTGAAATTTTCTGGAATGGGTTATGATGGATGTGTTCAGCCTTTTCAAGGGGTTGTTACCTCTGGAGGGAACTTAAGGGAAATATCCTTAATCCATCTTGTTTCTAAAGATTTTTTTGGGCACAGAATACCTGTAAATGCAAATGAACTTGTGATACTCGGAGATGGAAGTTATATCGATGATGTGGCTATTAAAGAGTCTGTAAAATCAGGTTTAAAATTAGCGAATGAACACGGTTTTGATTCTGTGGGCTTTCCAGCATTTGGAACTGGTCTTTATGGTGTACCTTTAGAGGTTGCGATTGGAAACATGGTTCAGCCTATTCGAGACCATTTACTTGGACAAACCTCTTTACAGAGAGTAAGTTTAATTCTTTATGGTCCAAGAGCCTATCAGTTCGCAGAAAGAACCGTTGATATAGTATTGTGATGATTTTGATTGGTGGATGGTGGCTGATGAAATCTCAAAGATAGGCTTATAAATCTTTCTTTCTTATTTTAAAAGATGAGTAATCCAACACCCATTCAAAGAGTTAGCAAATCTCTATCTGGGTTATTAGCTGTGATGGTTGATGGAAGAGATGCTGAATATTATCGAGTTAGTGCTGCCTATCAAACACTTAGTGCTGCTTTTAATTCTCCTGAGTTTATGAGATATAGAGAATCTTTTGGAAGGGTTACTGGGATGGCTGAAAATCTTGCACCCGGAACAGATACATTTTTTAAAAATTTTAAAGAAGCATTACAATATTGGGATGAAGTTTCTTACTCCATCTTAAACCGCAAAATCGTTCCGTTTCATGCTGTATCTTTTTTATATACTCGCATAAACATTATGGAAATGCATGGAGAAGATATGGATGCTATTTTTGCTGCACAATCTTAATGGTCTTTACACCGAGACTTTAGGTTCACCAGACTTCTTTCTTTTCAACTCAAGCGTATAACTCTTTTGGAACTTTAAACTCTTTATCAGAAAACACTATTTCTTCTGCCTGAGAAATTGCCTCTTTACATATAGAATTCATCTTTTCGTATTTGCTTTCGATAGCCTTGCTTGTTATAGAAGAACTGTATCTCGCATTTTCTCTTTCGTCTACATCTGATTTTTCTTCTTTTTCCCTATATACCATTATTCTATCGATAAATTCATTATCATAGTCTATTAAATTGTTATCTTTTGCGTATCTCAAGAAATCAGCTGTGCATTTTTGGCTTCTGCTTTCGATTCCAAATTTAGATAAGATTGCTAAAGCACAATAATAAAGAGTGTAAAACCATTCTTCTGGAATTTTGTAATCAAAACCTTTTTGCTTGTAAAAATCACAAAGTTCAAGGTTTAGCTTTGCTTTTCTGATATACTCTTCTGCTGTCTTATTGTCAGGTTTAGTAATGAGCAAACCCTTATGTTTTTTGCCATCATTTTCGTCTTTCAAAGCATTTACAAAACAGGCTCTTACTTTCTCATTCATTTTACATATACCTCTTTTATAAATCTAATAAACTTTTCCTGCCCAAAGATTACAACTCCTTTTTTTATCGCGTCAATAAATATCTTATTTTTCTTTTTTAATTCTTCTTTAAATTCAGTTCGTGTAAAATTTTCTGAATGAACCTTTTTACTTTGGATTTTTTGTATTTTTTGTACGGCTTCTTCAATTTCCTTAAATTTATTCTTATTTGATACTACTCCAAGAACATCTACATCGTTAGCTTCTCTTGGAGAGTGCATCATACTTCCATATAAAATTAGAAAATCTAATTTATTTTCAAGTTCTTTAAAATTATTCAACCATCTTTGATTTTTTAAAGCATCTTCTGTCAAAATTAATGATAATCTTTTCTCTAAAATCTGGTTTTCCCAATTTAAGAGTATGTTAAACGTGCTTGTTTCACCCCCGCCGACAGGAGATAAAAGAATTAAGTTTTCTGCCTCCAATTTTTTTAAAGCCTTCCAGATACCAACCCTGCTCATTTTTATTTCTTTAGCCAAAGATGTAATTGTCCATTTTATCGTGAACTGCTTTAGTATTATTTTCAAAATCTCTGTGTTCTTTTTATTTTTATCCATTTGCTGTTTCCTTTTAGTTAATAGTTATTAACTCTTTGTTAATAGTTGTATTTAAAGGTTCCTATGACTGATTATTAAGAAGCAAGCGATAGATTTCACCAGATTTCTTTTTTTCCTTCTTCAGCATTTTTTATAATTGATGAGATTCTTTTCTTTTGAGTTTCTGGGAGTTTTACATGAAGAAACCAACGATAGAGCATTCTTTTTGTTGATGGCGGGTACTTGTTGAAATTTTCTTTTGCTTGTTTGTTTTTTTCAAGAGCTTTTTTTAATGATTCTGGAATATCTGGATTCTTTGGAATATCGTGGTCATGAGGGAGTTTTTGTAATCCTAGTTTATAATATTTTAATCCTTCTTCTGTCATTTTTCCTTGTTTGATTAATTGCCTTGCATAGGATAACGTGTTGGAACTCCATCTGCTGTTTTGATTTCTTTTAGAGAAATTCCTCATGTAAGTATTTTGGTCAAGTCTTTTTAATGTGGTGTCAATCCAGCCAAAACAAAGAGCTTCCTCTATTTGCTCCCTATGGCTTGGAGAAGGTTTGCCTGTGTGTTTTTTATGGATAATGATTTGGACTTTGGTTTCTGTTTTATGATGCTTTTGCAACCAGTTTCTGAAGTCCTCTCTTGAGAATACTATAATCTTTTTAATTTCCATTGTATTGGGATTATTGGGGGATATTTAAAACTATTTTTTGGAAAACCAATAGCTTTTTAAATGGTAAAACAAGGATTATTAAAAGCATTAAAGAAAGCATTACTGCTTCTAAAAGTGTTTAAATAAAGTGAACAAAGATGAAATTTGAAGAATTCGGCTTGAAACCAAGCTTACTAGAACAACTCCATAAACATGGATTTACTGATGCAACTTCTATCCAAGAAAAAGTTATTCCTGAGATACATAAAGGAAAAGATGTTGTTGGACAATCTGAAACTGGTTCTGGAAAGACTATTGCGTTTAACTTACCTATTCTTGATAAGATAGTTAAGGGAAAGGGTGTACAAGTACTGGTTTTAACCCCTACAAGAGAGCTATGTGTTCAGGTTAAAGACGCTTTTGAATTATTTGGAAGAGGAATTGGATTGCATGTTGGTGCTGTTTATGGAGGGGTTGGGATTAATCCTCAATTTAACGAGTTTAGAAGAGCTGAAGTTATTGTTGCAACACCTGGAAGACTTATGGACCATTTGAAAAGAGGCTCTTTTAATACAAAACATATAAAATTTCTTGTTTTAGATGAGGTTGATAAGATGTGTGAGATGGGCTTTGTTGAAGATGTTGAAAGCATTATAAATCAATTGCCCAAACAAAGGCAAACATTGTTGTTTAGCGCTACTATCCCTGAAAATGTCAAAGGCATTATCCATAGATATTTGCATAATCCTGTTATGCTGAAAACAAAAACTAGTGTTGACAAAAGCTTGTTGAAACAGAGTTATTATGAGGTTAAAGAATATGAAAGATTTTCTTTGATGGTTCATTTTTTGAATAAACATAATAAAGGCTTATCTTTGGTTTTTTGTGCTACAAGACATCAAGTTGATTCTTTGTCCTATAACTTGCAGAAAAATGGGGTTAATGCGATGGCTATTCACGGCGGTTTAAGCCAGAATAGAAGAGATTTTGCCCTGGATTCTCTGAAGAAACAGCATATTCAAGTTCTCGTTGCTACTGATGTTGCTGCCCGAGGATTGGATATTAAGAATGTTGTTTATGTTTACAATTATGATGTTCCTAAAACTTCTGAAGATTATGTGCATAGGATTGGGAGAACGGCAAGAGCGGGAGAATCTGGAGAGGCTATAACTTTCCTTTCAAATAAAGACCATGATAATTTTAGAAACGTTTTAAGAGATAGAAGTTTGGATATTCCAAGAATTGATGTTCCTGAGTTTCAAAGATATCCTTATTTGCAGAAGCAGAGAAGAGAGTTTTCTCGAGGAAATTTTAGGGAGGGTTCTGGGTTTAGAGGGAGAGGTTCTTCTGGGTTCCGAGGAGGACACTCTGGAGGTTCTCGTGGTGGATTCCAGGGCAGGAGAGATTCTGATGGGAGAAGAGAACACTCTGGAGAGAAGAGAGAGTATAGTGATGGAAGAAGAAGCTTTAGCCCTGGAAGAGAAGGAAGAAGAGAGCATCAGGATTCTAAAGGAAGAGGTTTTGGAAGAAGCCAATACAACATGTAGGCCTTTCTTTTTGTAAAAAGAAACCCCTGGGAAAGAAAAAGCAAAACGAAAAACCCTCGGGAAATAAAGAAAGAATTTAAAAAAAACTTTGTATCCACAAAGAAAAGCATAATGTTTTGTATTCCCAAAAGAACACTTAAAGAGAAATTATTAAAAAGTCTTTAACTTACTCATTCTTATGGAACTCAAACAAGTTATTCTTATAAGGCAGGATTTGAAGATGCCCCGCGGGAAGATGGCGGTTCAGACATGCCACGCCTCTGTTGAGGCTGCTTTACGAAGTGATGTTCCTGTACTTCAGGAATGGAGAAAACAAGGAATGAAGAAAATTCTTTTGAAGGTTAAGGATAAGAAAGAGTTATTGATGTATAATCAATGGGCAAAAGACAAAGGATTTACAACTGCTTTGATTACAGATGCTGGAAAAACTTATTTTGATACTTCTACAACAACTTGTTTGGCAATTGGGCCTGATGGTGAAGAGAAATTAGATATTTTAACTGGGGAATTGAAGTTATTATAGGTTTATTGAGAAAGAATGTGCTCTCTTCCAGGAATTCCTGGAGTTAATACTTTCCTGCTTAGACCATCAAGATCCTCTCTCGGAAGATCTGCTCTTCCTAGAATAGCTGCTTTTGTTTCGTCCTTATAACATGTTATACTGCATCTTCGAATAATTCCTTGCTCATTTGAGTAGGGTGTTATTTCAACGTAACTACATCTTTTTTCATCAACACATCTTTCCCCTATTGGAAAATGAGCGATTAATCTTGCAGCATACAGAGAGATTCTTTGATGTTCTTCAAGGGGCAATCTTTGTGCATTACTTGTATCAACAACAATAGTTAAATTAGTTAAGTCTGTCATAGTGATGAGATGTTAGAAAAACATTTAAAGCTATCTCTTAAGATTTAAGCTTCTTCTTTTTCTACAAAGTCTTCCTGTTTCAAGCCTTTTCTTTCTCTGATTTTGTAGATAGTCTTTGCCTGGAGTTCATGTGGGAGTCTCTCGAAGACCTGGTCTACAACGAAGAAATGGCCTCTTCCTCCGGTAGCTGAACGTAAATCATTTGACAAACCAAACATTTCTGAAACTGGTAATTTGCATTTGATTGTCATGTGTTCGCCTTCCTGATTTACTTCAAGCAATTGGCCTCGCTTATTTCCTGTTAACCTGGAAATCTCTCCCATGTATTCTGCAGGACATTCAACTTGTAAAATTTGCATTGGCTCGAAAATAACGGCGCCTGCAGAGTTCATGCTTCCTCTTACAGATTCTCTTACTGCTGGAAGAACTTGTGCAGGACCTCTATGGATAGCATCCTCGTGCAGTTTCAAGTCTTTAATCGTAACCTTTAATTTCATACATGGCTCTTTTGCTAAGGGACCTTCTCTTATGACTTGGTCAAAACCGTCCATAATTAACTCTATAACTTCGCCAATATGCACTACACCACGTGTTCCATCAATTAATATACATCCATTAAACACTTCTTTGATGCTTCTTGCTAATTTCGTTTCATAACCTGCTTTGATGAATTTTGGATAGATGTCTTTATCATTCTTTTTTATTCTACATTCTGGGATTTCTCCTGATTTGATTGCTTGATAAACTTCTTCTTCCAAAGGCTCTGCAATCATGTAGAACTTATTGTGTTTATTAGGAGATTTTCCTTCAAATTCGATTCCTTTCTTTTCAATTGCTTCTCTGTAGACAACAATAGGGGGGGAAGTGACAACGTCTAACCCTTTTTCTTTTTTGATTCTGTTTTCAATAACCTCTAAATGAAGTTCGCCCATTCCTGAGATTAAGTTCTCTCCTGTTTCCTGGTTGATTTTAATGAAAACAGAGGGGTCTTCTTTGCTTACCTGTTTTAAAACTTCAACCAATCTTGTTAAATCTGAAGCTTTTTTAGCTTCAATGCTTTTTGTAACAACTGGCTCGAAAATATGTTTAATGGCTTCAAAAGGTTCGATGGGTGTTGATGATACTGTTTCTCCTGCGTATGCATCTTTTAATCCTACTATCCCTACAATATTACCTGCTACAGCTGAATCAACCTGCAACCTTGTTGGGCCTTTGTAAATATTAACTTGCTGAACTCTGACAGCTCGCTTAGCCATGTTCATGTAAACTTCCTGACCTTGTCTTATTGTCCCTGAAAATAAACGTCCTGCTGCAATCTCTCCTGCGTGCTTATCGACAACAATTTTTGTTACAACGAATGCGACAATGCCATTTGGATTGCAAGATAAAATAGATTTTCCTTCTTCACTATCAATATCTCCTCTCCAAATTTGCGGGATTCTGTATACTTGAGCTTCTACTGGATTTGGATGGTGCTGGATAACCATGTTTAAGATTACTTGATGTAGGGGGGCTTTTTTTGATAATGAATTATAATCATCTTTTTCATATGCATTAATCACATCTTTAAATGTTAGATTATGTTTTTTCATATAAGGAAATGACAATGCCCATTTGTGGAATGCTGAACCAAAAGATACACTTCCAGCTAAAACATTTACCTGCCACTTTTCTTTGAATTCTTCCGGGGCTATTTGCCTGATTAATTTGTTAACATCGTTGATGATTTTAATAAATCGTTCCTGCATGACTTCAGGAGTTAATTTTACTTCTTTGATTAATCTGTCAACTTTGTTGATGAATAAAACAGGTTTGACTCTTTCTCTTAGAGCTTGTCTTAGAACTGTTTCTGTTTGAGGCATTATTCCTTCGACTGCACAGACAACTACAATTGCACCGTCAACAGCTCTCATTGCTCTGGTTACATCTCCCCCAAAATCAACATGTCCTGGAGTGTCGATTAAGTTGATTAAGAAATCCTGGCCTTCCATGTTGTGAATCATGGAAACATTTGCAGAATCGATTGTGATTCCACGCTCTTTTTCATCGTCATGAAAATCCAGAACTAATTGTTTTCCTGCTAATTCTTCAGAGACCATTCCTGCGCCAAGCAATAAGTTGTCTGAGAATGTGGTTTTTCCATGGTCGATATGGGCGGCTACACCAATATTTCTGATGTGTTTCGGGTCGTTCATTAATTCACGAATCTTTTTTACTAAATGCTCTTCTGCCATTGCTTTAGAAATTTTCGAAGAGGGTATTTAAATCTTTTTGTTTTCGTTAGTTTTATTAATTTTTTGCTCTCAATAAGATTATGATTGTTAAAGATTTATCTGGACTGGGGATTGAGAGAGGGGAGATTATCTTACGCGTACAACATCCTGCTGAGAATGGGGGTGGCGGGGGAAATATTTCTAATAAAGCTGATTGTTTTTATCTCGGTGCTGATGCGGTGCTTGGAGGAATTCAGATGCTTGGCAAGGAATATCTTGTCTATAAGAAGATTTTAGAAGAAGTTTTAATTCCTCGTAATAAACACAAAGCTTAAAAAGTGTGTTTTTCAGTTTTCTATCAATGGAAACTAAGATTCTGGCTCAATCTGAAAATAAACTGCAAATTTCTCTTGAGGGTATTGATTATGTTATGGCAAATACTCTAAGGAGATTGATGATTGCTGAGGTTCCTACTATGGCTATAGCTGAAGTTGAATTTCATAAAAATGGCTCTGCTTTGTACGATGAGTTTCTTGCTCACAGAATTGGTTTGGTTCCTTTGAAAACAGATTTGAAATCTTACAATTTAAAAGATGAATGCAAATGCAAGGGAGAAGGATGTGCTTTATGCCAGGTTGATTTTACTTTGGAAGCTGCTGGACCCTGCACTGTTTATTCTGGGGATTTGAAATGCAAAGACCCTGAAGTAAAACCGGTTTATGACAACATGGTTTTGGTTAAACTTGAAAAAAATCAGAAGCTTAAATTAGATGCTGTTGCTGTTCTTGGAAAAGGAAAAACACATATGAAATTTTCTCCTGGATGGTTTTACTACCAGCATTATCCTGAGATTAAAATTGGGGCTGTGAAAAATCCTGAATCTGTTGCTTCTGTATGCCCTACAAAAGTTTTTGAAGTTGATTCTGGGAAATTAAAAGTGAAGCATCTTGAGAAATGCGTTCTTTGTAATGCGTGCATGGATAATGATGACAATGTTGAGGTTCGAGGAAAAAAAGATAAGTTTATTTTTACAATGGAAAGCTTTGGGCAGTTAGAGATTAAAGAGATTTTTTTAAAGGCCCTTGAGATTTTTGATAAGAAACTGAATGAGTTTGAAAAAGAGTTGAAAAAGAGCAAATAATTTTCTGTGGTTAACATGCAGGTTTTAAATCAAGAAAAAGTTTCGCGTGAATCGTCCCTTCGTTCTTATAGAAAATTGTATGATTTTTATTTATCTCAATTACCTGAAGGCTTAACTGAAGAAGAAAGGGGAGATGTGCTTAAAAGACTTTTGAGAAGCCACGGCGGTGCTGTATTGCACATCTTTGTTATCTATGAAAAAGAATATGCTCTTGGGGAGAATCTTTCTGGGTTGATTGAATATTCTCATAGACAAGATTATTTGTTTTGTTTGGAAGGACACTGGCAAGGCATCTTATGGATTTTTGTGCAGAATTAAAACAAGCTGAAATCATGTCTCAAATTGAAGATCCTGAATTAAGAGAGCTTAGAAATTATATCGCTATGATTGATCCACAAAATAGAAGAATGTGATTTAATACATCAAAACAAAATAATTAAAAGTAATTTCTTGAGTTTTACCATTCCTCAATTTTCAAATGAGGTATATGCTGATAATGCTTCGCATTCCTTGTTACTAAAATCTTACCCTGAGAAATTGCTATTGCTGCAATCATTTGATCCATTGAGCTGGTTAATACCCCCTTTTTCTTTAAATAGCTAAAAATCTGTGCACTTATCTTTGAGGAGTTGAAATCAAAATCTAGTATTGTTAGACTTTGCAACATGGTTGAAACTTGAGTTATGCCTTTTGAGGGATTTGAAGATTGGTATGCTCCCTTCAACAGCTCGTACGATGATATGGATGTTGTATATCTATTTGAGTATTGCTGCTCCAATTCCTGTATTTTTGTTACGGCTTCCCCATTATTTCTTAAAAGTCCGATGAGTATATCGGTATCAAGCACTACCATTTCAGATTCAATTTCCTATCTTTTGTTTTGTGCCTTTCTGAAAGAATGTCATTAAAAACTAGATCCATTTCTGGCATGTCTTTCCAAATTCCTGCGAAAGATAATAAGGATTTTTTCTTTTCTTTATGTATCAACCTTAATACTACTTCAGAGAAAGAATCGCTTCCTTCTTTGAGATTTTTTAGACTTGCGTATGCGTGTTCTGATAGAGATATCACTTTTACCATATGCATATGCATATGCATGTATATATAAACCTTCCGATTATTTCTACCTAGCCACACATAAAAACAGTTATAAATGCTGCATGTGTTTTTCTTATTTATGCGGAGATGGCGGAGTGGTCAAACGCGCCAGCCTAAGGAGCTGGTGGCTTAGTGCCTACGCAGGAGCCTTTCTTTTGGGAAAAGAAACCCTCGGGAAAGAAAACCGAGAATCCTAAGAGGCTGCGATTTCGAATCCTGTTCTCCGCACAATTTCTTTTCTTCCAAAAAGAAAACAATAGGTTTAAAAACACCGCATTTTCCATTCATTATACCTCTGCGAGCTTACGCATATAGTAGAGATGTTTTTTCTACTGCAGAGCATTAAAAATAATTTAGAGATACAACATGTCAAAAAGAACAGGACCTTCAACATTAGAACTGCAAAATCTTATTGTTGAACTTAAAAAAGCAGGAAGAGAGCAAAAGGTCCCTCTCTGGCTAAGGATTGCAGCAGATTTAGAAAGACCCCGGAGAATAAGAAGAGAGGTTAATTTGTATACTTTACAAGAGAGTGTTAGAGAAGGAGAAACCGCAATTGTGCCTGGCAAGGTTTTAAGTCTTGGAGAATTTAATAAGAAAAATATTGTTGCTGCGTATAAATTTTCTGAAAGCGCTGAAGGAAAGATTAATAAAACAGGAAAAGCGATTTCCATTCAAGAATTATTAAAGAAAAATCCTAAGGGAAACAAAGTGAGGATTATTGGTTAAGATGAATAGTGGAACTGAAACAGGATATGCAGAACGTGTAAATGGAATATGGCAAGAAGGTCCTTGCAATTCTGAAACACTTGATAAGAGGTATCAATATGATGATGTGAATTTTGGATTCTCTCTTGGATATCGCATGAGGGAAGGAGAAGCTATTAGGATTATTGCTGGAATTTGGGAAAGAAAAGGAACAGATGATGGGGAGATTTCAGCGTTAACTGACATCCAACATCATAATCCTCGTGGAATAGATGCCTGTTTTGTGGAAGTACTTGAGGGGCATATGGGTGTTGTGGAATTGTATAAAGACATAGGAGAAAATGAGAAGGTTGCTGCATTTACGCTTTTAGCAGTGATAGAACGTGCACGCTCTCAATTTTTGGTGTGAAAATGATAATCGATGCTGAAAATGGGATTGCTGGAAAAATAGCTGCTTATGCTGCGAAGCAGGTATTGCTTGGGCAACAGGTTGATATTATCAATGCTGATAAGGCCTGCATTACAGGAAGCAAGAAAATGATTCTTGCACATTATGATGCCAAGGTTAAAAGAGGAAACCCTTTCAAAGGACCTTACTTTCCTAAAACTTCGGATAGAATCTTGAAAAGAACCATTAGAGGAATGCTGCCTTGGAAGGTTTCAAGAGGTCAAGAAGCTTTTAAAAGAGTAAAATGCTATCTTGGGGTTCCTGACCAGTTTGAAGGCAAGGAAGCCATGAAAGTAGAAAAAGCCGATATTGGAAAATCAAAAAGCTTAAGACATGTTACTTTAGAGGAATTATCTGTACTGTTAAGAGGAAAGAAACACTACGGATGAGCCTTTCTTTTTTGTAAAAAAGAAACCTTCGGGAAAGAAAAAACAAAGGAAAAAAATGACAAAAACATTTCACACATCAGGAAGGAGAAAGCTTGCAATAGCTCGGGCAACTATTACTGATGGAAAAGGGATAATAAGAATTAATAAAAGATTGCTTGACCATTATAATCCTTTGCTCGGAAAATTAAAAATTTCTGAACCCCTCCATATTGCTGGTGATGAAATTGTTAAAAAAGTTGATATTAATGTATTCGTTCAAGGTGGTGGATGGCTTGGACAAAGTGAAGCTTCAAGATTAGCCATTGCAAAAGCTTTGGTCGGATACACGGGAAGCAAAAAATTAGAGAAAGACTTTTTAGCATATGATAGGAATCTTCTCGTTGCTGATGTCAGACGAAAAGAGCCGTACAAACCTAATGACTCTAAAGCTCGTGCTAAACGCCAAAAATCTTATCGTTAAGATGATTTATTATCCTGAAACTTATTATTGGTATGATGAAAAGTTTTCTACAAAAAAAGCTTTGTTGATTTCTTTGTATGTTTTTATGAATTGGTGTGATGGGTATGAATGTTACTTACTTTCTTCATTTAAAAAAGATGGTAAGAAGAATAAAGATGAAAAGTATAAGAAGGGTACTCTTCCTCGTTCATTACGTGAAAAAGAAAAGTGTATTGCTGATTTATTTTCTTGGGCAACACGACATTCTTTGATGCCTTATTATTTTCGATTGTATTTGTATGAAGATTATAATAGGAAAAACCAAAGAATCTTATTTAACTACATTGAAGGATTGAGCATGTGGCAGCTTGAGATTGATGAAAAACAGTTTAAGATTTTGCAGAAGGAACTGGTAAAACATAAATTGCCTAAAGACTTGTTTTATCCAGAAACTGAGCAAGTTAAAGTAGAGAGCAAGGGGTTGTTTTCAAAGACTTTGAAGTTCTTTACGGACAATGGAATATATTCTCATTATTCGCCCAGGGAATGGCAACGAGAAAAGAAAGCAGAAAAGCTTAAAAAGGGAGTTTAACGGAAGATTACTATGATAATTCCTATTCGCTGCATGACATGCGGGAAACCTATTGCTCATTTATGGGAGACCTTTTTAGAAAAGACTGACCATAGAAAGAAGAATATGAAAGAGACCATGGATGAATTGGGATTGGAAAGAGCATGCTGCAGAAGTGTTTTCCTTGGGCATATTGACTTGATTGATGATATTGCTGGGTTTAAGAAGGATTAGGATGCCTGCAATCTTTCATGATTCTCTTGAAAACCCTTACAACCTTCTTTTTCTTTGCAGAGATTTTTCTCTTCATGGTGTGATGAGAGAAGAGCTTCATGATCTTTATGGAAACCCCATCGTGCTTCCTGAGAAAAGGGTTCTTACCTTCTTGCTTCCGAATGGCGTTCCTCTTATTTATTGCCGTGAAGTTGATTTTGCTGATTCTACCCTTGAGCTCGAAGGAGATCTTTGGAGAGTGGAGAGGCTGATAATCAAAGAATTGTTGAATGGTGTGGGGTGTATGACTGGAGATGAATCCCTTTCAAAGTATGGTGTTGAATTACGCCCTAAAAGAACTTTGAGGGGGGGAGAATTGTATCCGGGGGTTGAACTTACATGTTCAGCCAGAAGACCCTTTTACATTCAAGCGAGAGAGATGCTCCAAGGAAAGGGATCTTCAAATCTTGATTTTACTGTTACCTCTATTGAGCTTGCGCTGTTCCGAAGAAGTTTAGATACTTGTGAAGAGACATTTGATAGAGCCTTTGAACAGCTCGGGCTTACCCCCTCTTCAGTGCATTATGTTGAGAGCTTTACAGCATATTTTCATCAAGATAAGATTGATGACATCAAAACGCGTCTCCAAATAGAAGGCATGCTGTAGATAAGTTCTTATAGTTTTTTGTTTTATTTTCTTTTATGGCTAATGAAAATGATTTTGATGACTTTGATTGGGGGGATAATTTTACTCAAGACGCAATTTACCCTGTTCTTTCTCTGTGGGTTTGTAAAACATTTAGAAGAAGAATTCTGAGTTTTGATATGCTGGCAGATATTCGCGGGGATTGCCTCACTTTAGATGGAATTTGCGGTGCTGTTTTAATTGCAGATAAAACCCCCATTGCTGCTTTTAGGAATGGGAGATGTTTTTATGTTATCCCTCAGCCGGATTCCTTAACAAAATATGGCATTTGGTTTGATGTTATTGATAAAACTGAACAGGCTGGTTTTAGGGAAGGAGATTTTGTCGAGATAGAAGCACAGAGGATTGTTTACTCACAAGATTTTGATTTTTTAAGAAAAAGAGTTGAATTAGACTATGGCAACAATGAATCTTTTTTCACTGGAAAAGAACTTGGAGATAAAATCTGGCTGGCTAGGAATTATCTAAGAACGACTCTTAAAGAATTAGGCATCCTAAGCAAAAGCAGGTACAACTATATGTTTCGTTCAGAAATTATTGGTGTGGAAGAATTAGAGCAGACAAGACTAGAGAGCGGGGGATATGATGTTGCATCTATTTGTTTAGAAAATGAGATGAGAAGAAGACTTTTAAGAAAGCCTTACCATTCATTAAGAAGAGGCAAGAGTCAAGCTGATAAAGATGGCAGAACAACAGACTAAACAGATTATTGAATTTCTTGACAAGTCAAAAATAAAATATAAACTGATTGTGCACAGGGTTGTTTATACTTCTGAAGAGGCTGCTAAAGAAAGAGGAATGCCTTTGAAAATGGGTGTTAAGTCTTTGATATTTAAACTGGATAAAGATGAATTTAAGCTGATTCTTGTACGAGCAGATAGAAAAGCTGATTCTAAAAGATTAAGAGAGATTCTTCATGTTAAAAATATTCGATTGGCTAGTCCTGAAGAGGTTTTAAAAATTTCTGGATGTGAGATTGGAAGTGTACATCCTTTTGGGTTTTTAATGAAACTTGAGATTTTGATGGACAAGAGCATTTTGGAGAATGAAGATGTTGATTTTAATATTGGACAGCATACGCATTCTGCTCTGATGAAAGCTAAAGATTTGGTTAAGATTTTGAAACCGAGAATTGAAGAATTTACAATTTAATATTATTTTTCCTGTTTTATCCTAAAGGTGTTTTTGTTAAATTAATTACTGTTCTTCCCTCTAAATTTATATCTAATCTAAATCCTTCTGTAGCCTGTTGATGCGGGTCATTACTCCTTTTTTCTTCAAGCATTCTTTGCAAGATGTGATATTCTCCTTCTTCGAGAGGCATATTCTCTACTCTAGAAATTTCTGGCATATATGGTCTGGAATAGCTTATTCTTATGTCTGCAAAATACTTTCCACCTCTTTCATACACTCTTTCCACTATTCCTGAAGTGTGTTTTATTATGTGACTCATGGTTGGATAAGAACAAGAAAGTTTAAAAGTTATTCCCTTATCAGTTTTTTGAAAGAATCCTGCAATCTTATATGCTCTTTTGCTTTTCTTAGAATTTCCTGGGAGTTCTTGAAAGTTACCTGCTTGATTGCCTGTTCGTAAGGGAGCCATTTATATCCTTGATGTTCGGTTAATTTTATTTTTTCTTCTTTTGTTTCTGCCAGAAAATAGACAACATCTTTGCTGATTAGCTGGGTATTGCGTTTATAAAAAAAACTGATTTTTTCCCTGAAATCTGAATAAATATGGATTTTTGTAATGCCTGTCTCTTCTTTTAATTCTCGGATTGCTGCCTGCTGTTCTGATTCTCCTTGCTCGATATGGCCTTTTGAAAAATCCCAATGGCCTGCTTCGTATTGGAGAAGGAGAAAATAAAACTCGTGCAATCCGAGTGACCTAAAACATTCTAGATTCAGCGGGCTCTTTTTTTGAAAGGATTCCCGCCTGAATAAGATAATTCCTGCTGATTTCTCTCTAAGTGCCATTTAATAAGAGTTATAAACCAGCTTTATTAATTTTTGGTTATGAGAGATGATGTTTGGCTTAAGGATAGACTTGAGAGTATCTGGGGATTATTGTATAGCGATGTTCCTAAGCTGAATAATGTTAATGTGAGATTTAAAGGACGCTGGAAGAATAAGTTTGGGCATATTAAGAAGATTAAGGATGATAGTGAGATTGTTGTTAATGGTCTGTTTAAGAATGAGATTATACCTGAGTATATGATTGATATTACTTTAGCGCATGAACTTGCTCATTATGCTCATGGATTTAATAGTCCTTTGCCTAGAAAATATACTCATCCTCATAAAAATGGTGTTGTGAACAAGGAATTATTGAAAAGAGGATTTGGCCATTGGGTCAGGATTGAAAGAAATTTTTTAAGGAAGGAGTGGCCTGGAATTTATAAGGGATTGATGAACCGGTGATTATTCCTTTATCATAAACCTCATGTATTTTTTACAAGTAAAGCAATAGATTGTTACTCTTGATTTATGAATACGGGTTCTTGAAGTTTTGCCTGGGACGAGATAGGAGTAGCAATGCTTGCAGAATTTTCTTTTTAAATTTCTTGGCAGTTTTAAATTAACCTTCATTGCTGTTTTTCTTGCAATTTGTATGTATCTGTTTGCTAATTCTTTGTTCTTTGGAAAGATAATTTCTGCTTCGCTGAATAAATCTTTAACGCGTTTTAATGCTAGGTCTTTTAATTGGGATTTGCTTTTCTTTGCCATATCTCTGAATGATAAAGCTTATAATTAAGTCTTTCTTTTTAGGAGGATGTTAATTATAGGGGTATTGCTAGGAGTATTGTTTTTGATTCTTGCTGCAGTGAATATCAGCTCGCAGATTGGTTTGCAAACTGGTTTGCCGAGCCAAATAGCCAATGCTGCTGTTTCTTTGCCTGAACTGGTTATGTGGATTTTGTTGATTGTTGGCGGGTTTTTTTTATGGATTGATGTTTCCAGGAGAACAAAATTGTTTAATGGGGCAATAAGTTTTGTTGTCGGGGCTTTGGCAATTGGAATTGGTTTATACCCCCTCCTGATTAATTATCATGTTTTGAACTGGACTTTGATTATCCCTCGCTGGATTATACCTTGGCTGTCTTTAATTCTTGGCGGGTTGTTGGTTTGGGATAATATTAAGGTTAGTTAAGAAAAATAAGAGGACAGCTTCCCCAAACAATTTTTTTTCTTTGTAAATAAAAAACATTGTATTTAAAAAAGAAACAAGGGTCTTGTATCCCCAAAACGTTGTGCTATTTTAGAAAAATAAGGAGGACAGCTTTCCAAGATTCCCACACGTAAGTGCAGTACAGCAAGGAACGGAAACCTGTTTAACTTCAGTGTTCGAAATGGGAACTGGTGGAACCAGACTCCTATGACCGTCCAAGATTATGGAATATGAATGGTTTATAAAGATTTTGATAGATAGATTTTAATATAGATTAGTATTTCCGTGATAAATGGAAAAACAAAAAATCGTTCTTCAAATCCAGTTTGCATCACTTGAAGATTTTATTGATGGGAATAATAATTTTTATGCTCATATGATTGTAGATTCTGCTTGCAGTATGATTATTGATGAACGTATTGGGGATTGGCCATGTTATGGGAGATTTGCTAAGATTGCACCAGAATTAGCTTTAGAATTAAAGCAAGAAATGATAATGCAAAATTATGGCAGAGCAACATATGGTGAACCTTGGGAAGATGTTTTTCCATGGGCTAAACTGTGGGAAGCATATAAAATCATATCAACCCTGGTTTATTTAGGAGATCCTTTTGTAGAAGGAGAGAATCACCATAATTTTCTGATCCAATAACTTAAATCCAAGTAATATTAGACATAAGCTGTTTATCTTACTACGCTGCCACTGCCTGCTTTGGATTATCTAGAATTATCCCTCTTAGCCCAGAGTTTACTCTCTTTCTTGTTTCATCCATCTGGATTATGTTTCTTAAATCTGTAACAAGTTCATCTGAAACTTCACACTCAACTGCGTGATATTCTGTGTGTTTAGTATCTTGGGTCTTCATGTATTCATTCCATTCATCTGGGGACATTTCTTTTAGCTTCATCCACTGATCGATTGATGGATCATGAGTGTAGTGTAATTGTTTAGGGTGTTCTATATGTTCTATCCTAAGCTCAAAGAACCTATCATTTACTAATTGCTCTTTTATAAATCCCAGATCTGATGGTGAATATCTTAATTTAAGCCCTGCATCAGGAATAACTAGAAAAAAAGAATCAGTAATCTTTTGGTCGCTACCAAATCCATATTGGTATGTTTCTCTTAAGACTTTGTAAGCTTTCATTGGTTAGCAGAATGAGTTTGACTTAATAAGAATTTATGGGGTTTAATATACATTTTGAGCAAATAAAAAATTTAATAAGGTTTGGAGGCTTACTTGTTTGCATGGGCAAAAGAGGGAGAAGTTTTTGGGATATTCTAGCAATACTTGTTTTGATAGGGATAGCCATATGGATTTTATTAAAGATGTTTGGTGTAATCTAGATTATTTTCCAAGATAAAATTTCCTAAGGATTGTTGATGAGAACTAATGGTATTTATTCCTGAGTGGTTATATCATCAAAGACTATATAAAATGGAATGTATTGGTAGATAGTATGTCTACAAGAATACCTCCTTCAACATTGCAAAGGATTTTAGCTATTAAAAGAGAGAAAGATCCTAGAAGGGCATTAGAAGGCATTGTTGATTTATTTACTAATTACTATCCTGAAGAAGAAAAAATTCCGGTTTTATATGATCAAAAAAGTGGAAAACCTACAAGATACAGATTTGAACCGAGATCGTATTGTAATTTCGGTCATGAATCTGGTTCTTGGTTTGAGGGTTTTCATTTTAGACCTAGAATATATCTGGGTGGAAGCGGTTATACTGACCCTGAACCTAAAGATCCGGGATTAGCAGAAAATATTGTTAGTATGATTCAATTTGAAGGTCCGATTTTGATTGAGTTAGATTCTGGCAGGTATGTTTTTAGTTATGAGACTATAATTGATACTGGTGATGAACGGCCCAGCCATCGTAGTGCACCCGAGAGTTTAATAATGGTTATGAAGGTTAAAGAATTAAGAATGATGAAGGTTAAAGAATTAAAAGGGCAATAATTTTTTTGTGTGTTAATCATAAACAAAATAGTTATTTTTTTATGTAAAATTTCCTTTTCTCTTCCTGGAATTTTTCAATTGAGGGTTATCTTAAGTTTTACTCTTGGATTCATCTTTGTTTAGATTTGCAAACAAGCTTATGAATAATCCTAGAAATAATCCCCATCCAAGAATTGGAAGAAAATCTGACTCTGTTTTTAATAACGTAGAAGAGAAATTTAAAACTGCAACAATAATTGTTCCTGTTACTGTTGCTGTTCTCTTTCCAATGTATTCCAGGGCTTCTCCCAATGCATAGCCTATAACTATTCCGAGAACAATGATTCCAAGGTTGGAGAATGCTGGATTCATGGTTGTTTGATGTTTAGGATATTGATAAATGTTTTGCTTTTATTTGTTTAAGTTATTTGGGGGGTAAATTCTTGATTGAAGTCCGTATCCCTCCTCAATATCACTTGTGAACTCTCCTAACTTTTGTTCATCCAAAACTCCTGCCCTTAGTACCAGATATCTTTCTGGATGCTCCATTTCTGCTAAAATTCTTTTTAATTCTGAATCTTCACGAAACCATAAATCAATGTCTGATTCTTTCCATATCTCTGCCCAAACTATTTTCTCCTCTATAATTTTTTGGGTTGCCATATTATCAAAATATCCTAGTATTCTGTGTATTCTGCCTGGAGATGCATCTCCTCTTGTTCCTCTTTCATTATTCTTTTCTGTGAATACAACATATTTTTCCATATTCCAGCGAAGATAGCAAACTTTATAAATGGTGAATATAGCAAAGAAATCAGGGTTTAACACTCTTTATTTACATTGAAACGGAGGATGAAGAATTAAAATGGCTAAAGAAAAACCACACTTAAATTTAGTATTTGTTGGTCATGTTGACCATGGAAAGAGCACTACAGTAGGAAGATTACTGTATGATTCTGGAAATATCAATGAGCAAGCGATGAGAAAACTGAAAGAAAAAGCTCAAGAACTTGGAAAATCTGGATTTGAATTTGCTTTTGTCATGGACAATTTAAAAGAGGAAAGAGAGAGAGGGGTTACAATTGATTTGTCTCACAAAAAATTTGTTACTAATAAATATGAATTTACCATTATTGATGCTCCTGGGCATAGAGATTTTATCAAGAATATGATTACTGGGGCTAGCCAGGCAGATGCTGGGGTATTGGTTATTGCTGCATCTGATGGTGTAATGGCTCAGACAAAAGAGCATATTTGGTTGTGTAAAACTCTTGGGGTTAACCAATTAGCAGTTGCTGTAAATAAGATGGATGTTGTTGGATACAAACAAGAGAAGTTTGAACAAGTTAAGAAAGATGTTCAGACTGTTTTGAAGACTGCTGGATATAAGACTGAGAATGTTACATTTATTCCATTGAGTTCATTGAATGGGGAGAATGTTACTAAGAAATCAGAGCATTTAACCTGGTTTACTGGACCTACTTTATTGGAATTGATTGACCAATTTAAAGAGCCTGAAAAACCAACTCATTTACCATTAAGGCTGCCAATCCAAGATGTGTATAACATCACGGGGATTGGAGTTGTGCCTGTTGGAAGAGTTGAAACAGGGATAATGAAAATTGGAGATAAAGTTATTTTTGTTCCAGGAAGAGAGGGCAAAGGAGTTCCTGGAGAGGTTAAGACTATTGAAATGCATCATGAGCAAGTTCAAGTTGCTGAACCTGGTGATAATATTGGCTTCAATGTTCGTGGAATTGGAAAGAAGGATATTGCAAGAGGAGATGTTTTAGGACATGCTTCAAATCCTCCTACAGTTGTTTCGGAGTTTACAGCGCAGATTATTGTTCTGAATCATCCAACTGTGATAACAGCAGGATATACACCTGTTTTCCATATCCATACTGCACAGGTTGCCTGCCAGTTTGTTGAATTGGTTAAGAAAATTGATCCTGCAACAGGACAGGTTATTCAGGAAAAACCTGATATGCTAAAGACAGGGGATGCTGCGATTGTCAGGGTTAAACCTACTAAACCTCTGTGCATGGAAAGGCAGAAAGATATTCCTCATATGGCAAGGTTTGCTATCAGAGATGCTGGTTCAACTGTTGCTGCAGGAATGTGTATTGATTTGGTTGCTAAAAAGTAAGAAGATTTTCTTCTTTTTTCTTTTAACTTTTTTTTATAAAAAGAAACCTTAACTAAAAAAAATAAAAAGTGGTTATGAGAAGAATATGAAAGCAGGGATAGGAAATCATATCGGGGTTAATGGGGGAACAAGCTCTGGTGGTGGTCTTCCAGGATTATTTCTTAAAGGAGATTTCAAAGAAGGAGATCCTGAGATTGATGTCAGAGATATTCTTGATTTGAGAAAAGATGATTTACACTCAATGGTTGTTGCACAACTTAGAGCTTTGCAAGGTTATAAGGGGTTAAATGGAATTCCTAAAGAAACTGATGACACTCATAGCTATTCCTGCAAAGAAATTTGGATTGGATACACTCCTATCGGTAAATCTCTTGCAGAGAGAAAGCTTTATATATGATTATTCTGGAGTTTAAAGAATGCAAAAGGCGAGAATACATTTATCGGGAACTCATATTGGTGATTTGAATGCAATATGTGCAAGTATCAAAGATATTGCTGAGAAAACCAAAACAAAATTATATGGGCCTATTCCTTTGCCTACCAAGAAGATGAAGTTGAATACTAGAAAAAGCCCTTGCGGGGATGGAAAAGCTAGTTTTGACAACTGGGAAATGAGAGTTCATAAAAGAATGATGGACTTGCAGGTTGATGACAGGGCTTTAAGATTGGTGATGAGAGTTCAGGTTCCTGAAGGTGTTAATATTTCTATTGATGTTTTAGACTAAATGTTCTTATAGATATTCTTTCTATGTCCTATTAAAGTGATTTCAATTACCTTCTCTTCCTGTGAGATGTCTGCGATAATTCTGTAATCTCCAATCCTTAATTTGTAATCCTGCCTTCCTGAAAGTCTTTCAAAGTAACGAAGAGGATTTTCCTTTGAGGCAATAATCTTGTTAAAAATTCTTTCCTTTATTGAATTGGGTAATTTATTTAAGAAATTGATAGCGGCTTCATCAAAGATAACTTGATACATTATAGAGCAAGCCTCTTTCTTGCTTGTTCTTCAGTAAGAAAATTTCCTTTTTTTATTCTCTCTCTGGCTTTTTCTATAGAGATAATTGCTTCCTGACTTAATGCTGGCTGTTTTTTGATATTTTTAACAATAGAGAGCATTTTCTGAATAACTTCATCGTAACTTTCATTTTTGTATTCTCTGAGATGGTCTAATCCCTGCTTTGTTATTCCCTGAAGTTTGATTGTTGTTGTTTGGTTCATGGTATACTGAAGTATACTTAGGTATATAAATGTTTCCTTTGATGTTTAAGGAAATTGCTGTTTGGGGGCTGACGTTTTGGACTAAATCTTTCATTCATATTCTAACGGTTCTTTCTTTATTACCCGGGATTAAGAATGCGTCACCCATCATTATTCTTGGCAAATTCGGATTTCTTGATTTGTAAGGTGCTGATGGCGTTGGCTCTGACAAGTCTTGTATTGTTACTCCAGAGGTTGATTCTCCTCTAAGATTCCTGACATTCCTTGAAAAGTAGTTTATAGCTTGAAACAGCTTTTCTCGTTGTTCATCCACAAAGACATCTCCATTGCTATGGGGAACGTAGATGTTTTTAGATCTGTACCCTGAATTTAAGAGTGTGCCTTCAATTCCTTGAGGTTTTTCTTCTAAACCTGGAAAGTATCCAAGACGACTTTCTCCGCCTCTTATATATATTTCTCCATCAAAGTCTGAAAGGGCTAAAATTCCGTTATTGGTAAAGAATAAACCTAAACCGCCTTCTGTTTCTCGCGGTATTGGGATGACTTGATTGTTTCTATTCCAAAAAAATTCTTGTCCACTCGCCCTGATGAATCCATACAAAAATAATTCCCTTACTATTTTTTGAGATTTGAGATCGGGTAACTCATTTTTATACCTATCAATTACATTTTGAATAAATCCTTCTAATTCAGGATGTGTGTATTCTGAAAACATTTTGTCTCTTCTTGATACAACTTCATTTACCATGATTCTTTGTTCTCTGGAGGGTATTTAAACCTATCGTTTTTATAGTCTCTTCAAAGTAGTAACTATCTTCTCTTTTTAGAATCACTAGATGTACAAGAAAACCTTTTTATATCAGTGTGTATTGAGTGTGTATATGGGAGAAGTCCAAAGAATTAACATTACCTTACCTAAGAAATTGGTTGAGAAATCGAGGGTTTTGATAGATGAAGGGCTCTATGGGAATTTCTCTGAACTTGTGAGAGAGAGCATTAAAAATGAATTACTTCTTGATATGGGTTTAATCGAGAAGAAAGCAATCCTTGATAAATGGTTTAAAGAGGAAAAAGGGAAAGGTTTTGATACCTCCTCCTTAACTCAGGATGAGTTGATAAAGAGAATTCGTAAAACCCGAAATGAGCTATGGGATAAGAAATATAAGCAATGGTTTAAGGCGAGTTAAATTGATTCTTGTTTTAGACAGCAATGAATATATATTATATTTATATAAGAAGTCTTTTTTAATTGAAAAGATTTTAAATGACCAAAAAGCCACTATTTTCATTGATGAGCTTATCGTTAAAGAAGTCTTAAGGAATATTAAAGAGGAGGTTAAAAAAGAATTTTATTCCTTTCTTTTTAAGAATGAGATTCCAATATTCCATGCGCAACTCCCAATTTCCCTGATTCAAAAATACAAAAAGCTCGGCTTAAAGAAGGGAGATATTGGTATTGCTGCATTCTGTGAGTATATTAAAGCTGAATATTTGATTACTGAAAACAGGCATTTCCTGAAAATAAAGGCGGATACATTCAGAGTTGTAACATTGAAAGAAGTTCTTGCTTTAATAAAATAATCCATAACCTTTTTATATAAATCTATAATTGATATTGTATGCAGAAAATTTTGGAGAGTTTCTCGCCTTTAGAAAGAAAGATTTGGAGTTTTGTTAAAACCGGCTGCACTATGAATGGGTTGGTTAAGGAATCTGAGTTAAAAGAGATTGAAGTCTTACGTGCTTTAGGATGGCTTGAAAACAAGAAGATTATTACAATTAAGAAAGATGCTTCTGAGCATATTGGTCTTGGAGAAAATGGGAAAAGATATTTGAAAGATGGTTTGCCTGAGAAGAGATTTTTAATTGCTATTGAAAAATCTAACCTGAGCTTAAATGAGATTAAAGCTAAAGCTGGATTGGATGACAATGAAGCTGGAGTTTCTCTTGGGATGCTGAAAAGAAAGAATGCAATTTTGCTTGGAAAACAAATTACCATCACAAGTGATGGAAAGGAATTATTGAAAAAAGGATTTCATGAAGAAAAATTCTTGAAAACTCTTCCCAGGAATCTTGAATCTTTTAACAGAGAAGAACTGCATATTTACAATGAATTGAAAAATAGAAAAGAGATTCTTAAAAGCGAGCTGACAAAAGAGATGACAATTAATCTGACCGTTCTTGGGAATGAGATTAAAAAAGAGAAAATTGACCAAGAATTAATTGAGAGTTTAACTCCTAGCTTATTGAAAAGCGAGTATTGGAAAGGGAAAAAATTCAGAAGATATCAGATTAATAGTGAGGTTCCTAAAGTTTATGCTGGAAGAGTTCATTTTACCAATGAAGCTTTGAGATATGTAAGAAAAATTTGGCTTGAGATGGGTTTTAAAGAGATGAAAGGGAGCAAGGTGCAAACGAGTTTCTGGAATTTTGATGCTTTGTTTACTGCTCAAGACCATCCTGTTAGAGAGATGCAGGATACTTTTTTTATTAAGAATCCTGAAAAAGGAAAATTGCCTGAAAATAGCTTGGTTGAGAGAATAAAAAAAGTGCATGAGGATGGCGGGAATACGGGAAGTTTAGGCTGGAAATATAATTGGAATAGTGAAGATGGGAAGAAAAATGTGTTAAGAACCCATACTACTGCTTTATCAGCAAAGACAATTGCAGGATTAAAAAATACTCCTGGAAAATACTTTGCAATTGGAAAATGCTTTAGAAATGAAACTTTGGATGCAACTCATTTATTTGAATTTGACCAGACTGAAGGGATTGTGGTTGATGAAAATGTGAACTTTAGACATTTGCTTGGATATTTAAAAGAGTTTTTCAATAAAATGGGTTTTGAAAAAGTAAGATTTAGGCCTGCTTATTTTCCATATACAGAACCTTCGGTTGAGGTTGATGTTTATCATCCTGTGCATAAGAAATGGATTGAACTTGGCGGGGCTGGAGTGTTTAGACCTGAAGTGGTTAAGCCTTTGATGGGCAAGGATACTCAAGTTTTAGCATGGGGTTTAGGCATTGGCAGGATAATTTCTGATTATTACAACATTACTGACATAAGAGAGCTGCATAGAAATGATTTGAAACAATTGAGGGAGATGAAGGTTTGGACGAGATAAAATGCCTACGATAACATTAGACAGAAAAGAATTTGAACGATTGGTGGGAAAGAAATTGCCAGATGATACTTTGAAGAATAGGATTTCAATGCTGGGGACTGATTTGGAAGAGGTCAATGGGAAGGAGATTATTGTTGAAGTTTTCCCGAATAGACCCGATATGCTTTCTGAACAAGGATTTGCCAGAGCATTTTCTTCGTTTATTGGAAATAAAACAGGATTAAAAAATTATAAAGTTAAAAAATCGAATGATAAAGTTATTGTTGATAAATCTGTAAAGGATGTAAGACCATTTACTGCCTGTGCAATTGTTAAGAATTTAAAACTGGATGATAAGAGGATTGAACAGATTATGCAGCTGCAGGAAAAACTGCATGTTACTTTTGGAAGAAACAGGAAAAAAGCTGCGATTGGAGTTTATCCTCTGGAAAGAATAAAAATGCCTATTACTTTTTTAGGGATGAAACCTGAAGAGATTAAGTTTAAACCTTTGGAGTATCATAAAGAGTTGAATGGTTATGATATTTTAAAATTGCATCCTAAAGGAAAGGAGTATGCTGGGTTGTTAAATGGCAGGAAAGTGTTTCCCGTGTTTATTGATGCAGCTGGAAAGATTTTGTCAATGCCTCCTATTATTAATTCTGATGATGTTGGCAAGGTTGTTGTTGGTACTAAGGATGTCTTTGTTGAATGCTCTGGATTTGATTTCAATACATTAAAACAATGTTTGAATATTGTTGTCACTGCTCTTGCTGATATGAATGGGGAAGTTTATAGTATAGACGTGGTTGATGGCAGAGCAAAAGAAATAACTCCTAGTTTAGAACCCTGGAAAATTAATTTGGATGCTGCTTATGTAAATAAGATTCTTGGACTTAATTTGAATGAGAAACAGATTAAGAATTATCTGGAGAGAATGGGTTTTGGCTATCAAAGCAAGAAGGTTTTGGTTCCTGCGTATAGAGCAGATATTCTGCATCAAATAGATATTGTTGAAGATATTGCGATTGCTTATGGTTATGAGAACTTTAAAGAAGAACTTCCAAACGTAAGCACGATTGCTTCTGAGGATAAGGAAAGAGTTTTGAAGGAGAAGATTATTGAAATATTGACTGGATTAGGACTATTGGAAGTTTCCAGCTATACTTTAATGCATAGAGATGACTGCAAAAAATGTTTAATGAGTAAAGAGGTTGTTGAACTTGGAAATGCTCTTGATCAGGATTACAATGCTTTGAAAGCAAGTTTGATTCCTAGTTTGTTGAAGATTATTTCTGAGAATAAACACAATGAATATCCCCAGAATATATTTGAATTAAATACTGTTTTCAGCAAAGGAACTGGTGAGACTGGAGTTGTTGAGAGAGATAATTTATGCATAGCTTTAACAAGCTCCAATGCTGGATTTACAGATATTAAACAGATAATGGATTGCTTGTTTAAACTGCTGAATGTTTCTTATAAGCTGGAAGAGAAAGATATTGGAATGTGTATTTCTGGAAGAGCTGGAGAGATTGCTGTTAATGGAAAGAAGATTGGAGTAATTGGAGAACTGCATCCTCAGGTTTTATTGAATTTTAATTTAGATTATCCTGCTGCTTTATTAGATTTGAATGTTGATTTGCTGATAGGTTGTTTAGAAAGTAAATAGTTTATCTTGGAAATCCTGGATTTTATTATTAATGATTGTTAAACCTTCTTCTTCTAACATTCTTTGCTTTTCCTTCAATGCTTTTCCTTTGGTTTTTCCTTTAAATCCATGCAATTTTCCTTGAGAAGAAACAACTCTATGGCAAGGAACTTGTATGGGATAAGGATTATTTTTTAATGCTTGTCCTATTGCCCTATATGCTCTTGTGTTTAGCTTTTTGCCTATTTCTTTATATGTAGAAACTTTTCCTTTCGGAATTTTCTTACATTCCTTATACACTTTTTCGTTGAAATTCATTTTCTTTTTCCCGAGGGTTTTTCTTTTACAAAAGAAAAAGGCTCATTTAGATTCATTTTCCAGGATTTTAATTATTTTTCTTAAATCATTTACAATGTAATCTGGAGTAAGATGCTTTAAAGAAACATCAAATCTTCTTTCTTTTAGCTCATTACTTAGCTTGTTTCTTAGATAGCTGTTTAGATTTTTTGCTTTGAATTTTCTGTCGATTAAAATTGATTTTGTGTGGATTTTTCTTGCCAGAAATACTCCTTGATATAATTGGTCATCTGCGTAAAACGAGACTTGTTTGTTTTTTAGCTCATTATTAAAGATTCTTGGGTCTGGTTTTAGAAACCCTTGGTGAGGAGAGTAAACTTTGCTTATGTATTTCAATAAGCCTAATTTTTTCATTATTGGATATTGGTATTTTTTTAACCCATTTGTGATTATGCAGATTTTATATTTATTTTTCTTTAGGTATTTTAATAAAGGCAGGACATCTGGAAATAGTTTTGCTTTGTTAATATTTTTTTTGATTGAGGTTTCATAATTATATATGAACTCTACTTTTACTTCTGAGCAAAGTTTTTTGATATGTTGGTCCCAATCATATTTTTTTCTTGGATCTTTTTCTTGATGCCAGATTTGGATGAGGCTATTTGAAAGGATTTTTACTGGAATTTTTGTTTTTTTTGAGATATCCTGGCAGATCACTTCTAAAGCATAGTTCCTGCATTCTGCTCTTACTAAAGTTTCATCTAAATCAAAAAGAGCAATTTTCATATTAAATCCTTGAGTATCTTCCTACTATTTCTGCCGATTCTATAATGTGTGTTTTGATTGCTGTTTCTAATTGCTGTTTATTGCTTCCTTCCTGAAGAGTTAATGTTGAATCTAAGGCATAAACCTTGAAAACATATCTATGAGTGCCTGATGGTGGGCATGGGCCTAGGTAACCTAGTTTGCCTGCGCTGTTTTTTCCCAAGATTCCTGGGGATACTGCTTCTTTTATTTCTGTTAGATTCCCTGGCAGATTCCAAAGAACCCAATGAGTAAAGGTTCCTTTTGGAGCATCTGGGTCGTCCATTATTAATGCTAAAGATTTTGCTGATTTTGGAACATCTATTAAAATTAATCCTGGAGAGATATTTTTTCCATCGCAGGTATATTTAGAAGGAATGTTTTTTCCTGATTGAATTGCGCTGCTTTTTATTTGCATGTTAACCTCTTGATAAGTTTAAAGAAGTATGAGTGAGAATAAAAAGATTGCTATTGTAATTATAGAAAGTTTTAAAAGGAGTTATTTGCATTTATAGCTCATGGAATACGATAAAGCCCTTTTTCTTTTGTAAAAGAAAAAGCCCTTGGGGAATAAAGAAAACTAAGGATGTAAAATAAAATGGAATACGATAAAGCTTTTTTTCTTTTCAAAGAAAAAAACCTTGGAAAACAAAGAAAAGTTTTACAAAAAGAAAACAACTGAAAATGGAATATGACTTTGAAATACAGGATGCGATTGAATTTATTAATAAGGAGAAGTTTAAGCTTGTTGCAATACAAATGCCTGATGGTTTGAAGCCAAAAGCGGTTGAGATTTCTGAGCAATTGGAGAGGAATACTGGAGCAAAGATACTTATTTGGATGGATTCTTGTTTTGGTTCTTGCGATTTGCCTTTAGAATTGAAGAATTTAAAAGTTGAGGCTTTAATACATTTTGGGCATTCCCCTTGGCCATTTTGGGATAAAAAATTGATGGAGTTTTAGCATGCGGTGGGAATATTTTTTAATTGGGCTTGTTTTTTTGGCGATTGGCGCTCTGATCTTAGCAAAAGGATTCTCCAAATCCGAAGGGAAATCAACAATCAAGGGTAGAGCTGTGAGATTTATTGGTCTTGGACCCATCCCTTTTGGACCCATCCCTTTGTTAGTAGTTGAATCGCATAGAAAACTCTTGTATACTCTTGGCATAGTGATTTTGTTGTTTGTTCTCGCTTGGCTGTTGCGTGTTGCGGGAAAATAAGTATTGCGTGCCTAATAAGTTGATGACGACAAAAGATTTATGATGAATAAAAGCATGAGAAAAAAAGTATGGGCTTTTCAGCCCATCAACAATGAAATTAACTTCTTCTTGTTGTTCTTCTAGCAGTGGATCTTCGTGCAGTTGATCGTTTTGCGGTCGATCTTCGTGCAGTAGTTCTTCTTGCAGTTGTTCGTCTTGCAGCCATTTTTACCTCCTTTGTGTTTGAATGATTCATTTTTTTCTGTTAAAGAAAGAATTTACCACTCAAAATACTATTTTTATTACTGTAAATATATAATTTTAGTATATAAATGTTTTGTTTTCAATTTTAATTTTCATAATCTTTGTTTGATTTTCCCGTCGACAAAAATGTATTTTATTTTTTGTTTAGATTTTTTTCTAACTTTTCAAAGGAAAATGTGTTTATCACCTTATTTTTTGTGCACCATCCCCTTCTTGCAACACCGACGCCAAATATCATATTGTTTAATGAATTTATTGAATGTGAGTCTGTGTTTATTGAAATTAAGCATGAATTTTCAATTGCGTGTTTTACTTGCTGGCTTTCCAAGTCTAATCTTTCTGGTGAGCAATTAATTTCCAGGATGGTTGATGAGGATTTTGCTTTATCGAATATACTTTCATAATTTAATTGCGATGCTTCTCTTTTATTGATAAGTCTTCCCGATGGATGACCAATAATATTTACATATTTGTTTTCCATAGCTTTGATAATGCGTTCTGTTGGGTTGTTGTTTAATCCTGAGTGGATTGACGCCACTACGATGTCGAGTTCTTTAAGAATTTCTGATTCTATATCGAGAGAACCGTCGAGTTTTATGTTTATTTCTGCTCCCTTTAAGATTTTAATTTTTGAGCTTTTGTTGATTAACTCTATCTCTTTCCATTGTTTTTGAATTGTTTTTTTATTCATTGGGTTTGCAATTGGAAGATTTCCATAATGGTCTGTTATGGCTATTTGCTTGTAGCCTAGTTTAATGCACTCATTGGCAATTTCCTGAATTGTTGATGAGCCATCGGAGTATTTTGTATGAATATGAAAATCTGCTTTGATGTCTTTTAACTGGATTAATGACGGCAGTGAGTTGTTATTACTGGATTCTATCTCTCCAAGATTTTCTCTTAGCTCTGGTTCTATGTATTTTAATCCTAACTTCTTGTAGAGCTCTTCCTCGGTTTTCCCTGCTATTTGTTCTTCTCCTTGGAATAAACCATATTCATTGAGTTTCCGGTTATGCTTTATAGCAATTTGCCTTAAGGCTATATTGTGCTCTTTGCTTCCTGTAAAATAATTTAGTGCTGCTCCCCATGATTCTTTTGGAATTATTCTTAGGTCTATTTGTAATCCGTTGTTGAGGATTACTGAGGATCTTGTTTCTCCTTTTGCCAGGACTTTCTTAACATCTTTGTATTTTGTAAAATAGTCTGCCAGTTCTTTATTTCCTGCTGCTAGAATGTCAACGTCGCCAACTGACTCTTTGCATCTTCTTAGAGAGCCTGCAATCTCTACTTGTTGTGCTTTCTTTTGCATGTATTTCTTGAATTCCTGTGCTGCTGGGTATGCTTCTGAGAGCAAGAATCTGGTTGGAGATTTTGCGAATGATAAAGACTGTTTTAAGTTTTCCTGGGTTTTTTCTCCAAAATGCTCTAATCCTGAAATTTTTCCCTGCTTGATTGCTGATTCTAAATCTTTGAGGTTTTTGATATGGAGAGTTTGATACAACTGTTTTATTTTTTTTGGACCGAGACCTTGGACTTTCATTAACTCTTCGTAATCCATAGGGGTGGATTTTTTTAATGATTCGTATTCTTTACAACTACCTGTGTTTATTATTTCAATGATTTTCTTTGCTATACCCTCGCCAACGCCTGGAATTTCTCTTAACTTATTTTTTTTTGCTATTTCCTCTATGGGTTCTTGCAAGGCTTCAATGGTTGCTGCTGCTCTTCGGAAAGCTCTTGGGATAAATGGGCTTCCTTGCTCTTGAAGTTCCAGTAAATCTGCTATTTTGTAGAGAATTTGTGCAACTAAGAGGTTTTTCATTGATTATGTGATAATTGCTAAATTTAAAAGTGTTATCAAAACGTTTAAAAACTGCTTCATGTTGTTCTTTTTATTAAAAACAAGGGGGTGTTTATATGACGGTAAAGTTTTTTGCAAAACATAATGATAAATTATATTTTGTGTTTCGTGTTTTGGTGGGATTGTTATTCCTGCTGCATGGATTGCAAAAATGGTCTAATTTCTCAGATGGCAAATTGCAATTGATGAGCTTGTTTGGATTGGCAATGATTATTGAAATTGCTGCTGGATTGATGCTTATACTTGGATTGTTAACCAGGTGGGTTGCACTTGTTTCAGCTGTGCAGATGGCTGTTGCTTATTTCTATGCGCATGCTTCCAATGGATTGAGTCCTTTGGTGAACAAAGGTGAACCTGCTGTGCTGTTCTTTGCAGCTTTCTTAGTGCTGCTTGGATACGGCGCTGGCAAGTGGGCAATTGACAATAAAATAAAGCATTAATTTGCTTTTTTTATTTTTTATTTTCTTTTTTTCTTTTAATTTTAATTCTTAGCATATATTAATGCTGTGTTGAATCTTTGATATAAAATTGCTACATCACTAAAACCGACTTCTCTCAGCCATTCTATCTGATCTTCTATTGATGCTAGTTTGTTAAGATATTTATGATGATGTGCCCATTCCATTAATGATTCTTTATTTTTAGCATTCTCTACAAGATAATGAAAATGTTTAGCCTCGTTTAATGCGGCTTCCATTGGATTCCTATATGTCATTAAATCTCCAAATATAAACGCTCCATTTTTATTAAGAGAGTTGTAAACCTTTTGAAAGAGAATTTTTTTATCCTCATTTGTTTCTTGATGGTGCATGCCTATGACTGAAACTATCAAATCATTATTTTGTGGAAGGATTATTTGTCCATAATCCCCTTTTACAAACCTTATGTGATATTGGGATAAGAGTTTTCTTGCTCCTTCTAACATTTTATCTGAAAAGTCGATTGCTGTGTAATTAATATTAGGGATTTTCCTTAATATTCTTTCTGCTGTTAATCCTGTTCCAACTCCAAGTTCCAGAATTTTAATCCTTCCTCTTAAAATATATTCTCTTTCTATAACCCTATCAATATGCTGATGAATTTCCTCATGCCCTGGAATAGAACTAATAATCTCATCATTATATCTCTTAGATTCATAATGATCATAATTCAAATCTTCTGGTTTAACATTTGTCGACATTTTTTTACTCCTTTATCCAAAATCCTGTTGATGTATCTTGCCTGTATACTTGAGAATAATGCTCTATCCCATTTCTTGCAATTTCATTGATAGCGGAAACTAACCTTAGAACATCTTCTTCATTATTCACTAAACCAAAACTAGCTCTGACAACCCCTGGAATATTCCTTGTAATCCCCCTCTCAACTTCTTCTGTAATTCTTTGATCTTGTTTATCAGAGATGTTCTTGATTTTTCGTATTAATTCATACGCACAAAATGTACCAGCCCTAACTCCAATCCCATAATCATCTCTTAGAACCTCGGCAGTTAGTCTACTATCTATTCCTGTAACATCAAAAGGAATAATACTTCCTAATCCTGATTCAGAGAGGTAAACTTCTACACCCTCCATTTTACTTAACCCTTTATATGCCCTTCTAACCAGATTAGACTCATACTCATAAATTCTATCATAACCTATTGATTTGATAATGTCTATTGATTTTGCAAGTGCTATGGCTCCAACAGCATTAGGTGTTCCTGGATCATGAGTTTGTACTCTATTGAATCTTTTTATCTTCAAATCTCTTGAGATATATGCTAGATTTCCACCACCTATTTGGTAAGGGGTTGCTTGATCAAAAAACTTTTTTTGTCCGATAAGAACTCCGACACCAAAAGGAGCGTACATTTTATGCCCTGAAAAAGCAATGAAATCTAAATGTCTTGGATCATTGTTTGGAAGAACATCAATTTTTTCATGTTGAATCAACTGACAACCATCAATTAAAATCATAGCACTATGCTTGTGTGTAAGTTCTGCAAGATTATGAATTTGTGGTTTGTATCCTGTTACATTTGAACTACCTGTAACTGCTAGGAGTTTTATATCTCGATGTTTTTTGAACATTTCTTTGATAGAAGTAAGATTTAGAGTCCCATCACTATTTGTCCTATATTGTATTACTTCATTTCTCGCTAACCATGGAAGTAGATTAGAGGAGTGTTCAATATCAGAAACAAGAACTTTTCCTGGAATGTTAGACCATAATTCTGCTGCATGATTTATTGCTTCAGTGGTGTTTTTTGTAAATATAACATAATCTTCTAGAGATGCTCCTACGAATCGTTGGATTTTACTTCTAGCTTCCTCATAATCCTTGGTAGATGTTATTGATCTTTGACCTGAACCCCGATGAACACTTCCATATGATTTTAGGAATTCAGCTACTCTCTGGTTTACTGCTGAAAATGGTGTGGTGGTAGCAGCGTTATCTAAGTTGACCTCTCTAACTAGTCCTTTAGTCGTCTCAACTAAAAATTCCATACTCGATTTTGGAAAGAGTTGTTTTATTTCTTCCTCCCAGTTTAGTTGCCTTTTCATAGTGGTGAATAGATAAATTAGGTTTATAAATTTAGTCTCCCCTATAGGGGGTTACTTATAGAAAGATTAATAAACTCTGTTTATTTGATGAGAAGATGAATACCTTGCTGCTTGAAAAACTTGGTTTAACTCAGGGAGAAGTTAAAGTATATCTGGCATTGAATAAACTTGGTGAGTCAAGCATTGGGTCCATTGGCAAAGGAAGCAAAGTTTCTAAATCTAAAATCTATGATATCCTTGACAGACTTATTGAAAAAGGGTTAGTGGGGTATATCACGAAAAACGGAACAAAATACTTTGCAGCCAATAATCCTAATATGCTCCTGGATTATGTCGAGAAGAAAGAACACGAACTTGGGATGACCAAAAAAGAGGTTATCTCTGATATTCTGCCTAGATTAGTACGAGAGAGAAACTCTTCTCCTGGGAAAAGAGTTGCTGAAATATATGAAGGTTTTCATGGTATTAAAACAATACGTGAGGAGCTCATGACTCAATTTAAACCTAATGATACCCTTTTAGTTCTTGGCGCGCCAAAGATTGCCAACCTCAAATGGGAAGGGTGGTTTTTAGATTTCCATAAAAAAAGAATTAGAAGGAGGATAAATTTAAAGATTATTTATAATTCCGATGCTAGAAAGTACGGCGAGATTAGAAAAAAGATGAATCTAACATATGTGCGCTATCTCCCTGATAATCTCGTTAGTCCTAATTGGATTGATATTTTCCCAGATAAGGTATTATTTGTTATCCTTCTTGATAATCCTCTTGCATTCGTTGTAAGGGATAGAGCATTAGCAAACAGTTTCAAATCTTATTTTAGTATTATGTGGAAGAATTCTAGCAGTTAATTTGCTTTTTTTATTTTTTTAATTTTGACAATAAAATTCTGGGTACATGGTGTAGAAATCTTCTCTCTCTTTTGTTTTTATTGTTTTAATAACCCCTAATAAATCTTCGTTGGATTCTAACAGAGATGATATGTCAGATACTCTTTCCTCGTGCCAGTTCATATAGTTAAGATGGTAGCTTAATAATGGAATAAATTCTACTCTGCCTAATTCTTCAGAATAGTATATAATCACTCTTTTAAGCAAAGAATGTTGAGGATTTAAAAATTTTAATGCAGCATGAGAATATGATGTAATCTCTGTTAGTTTATGCATCATTTCGATAAAATCTTCTTTTATAGGCATTGTTGATTAATAGATTTAATGTTTAAATGGTTTATCAATTTTCTTTATCTATTTTCGTTTAATATCCAAGCACCACTCATCTTCTCCATGAAGGAAAATAGCGAATGTTGCCATCATCAATCCAAAATCTCTTACTTCTATCTCGTTGTAACCAAGAGAGAACATGATTCCTAGCAAGTGAATTGCTAAGATGAATGATGCTAGCCTTGTGAATAATCCTAGAATTAAAAAGATTCCCAGGATTACTTCTAAACAACCGTTTAAGAGTATTAGTAATGATGGATTGAATGAAGATGTAAAATCTGGCAGGTAGCCAAGAAAATCTTCCGGTAAAAATATTTGATTAAATCCGAACCATAAGAAAACTAAGGCTATTGAAATACGCATGATTATTGGGGAGTATTTTAAGCCTTTCTTTAGGAAAGAAAGCCTTAAGGGAAATAAAGAAGGAGTGGTCATTACTGCACCACCAAAGTTCCTTTCATACTTTTATGGCCTTCACCGCAAGGAACATTGCAATAGTAATCGTAGCTTCCAGGATTATCTGCTGTGAACTCTAAGATTTTTTCTTCTCCAGGGGAAATTTTTCCTGTTGATAAACCTAATCCTGGGATTTTTACACCATGAGTTCCTGATTTGCTTGTAATGCGGAGTCTTACTTTATCTCCTTTATTTATTGCAACCTTGTCTTGATTAAATCCGAAATTGTATGCTTCGATGTTAATCTCTTTTATTGTTTCCGAGACTGCTTGTCCTGTTGCTGATGATTTTAAAGTTGTTGTTGGTTCTGCGCCTGTTGACGCTTGTGTGCCTGTTGTTATTGTTCCTGTATCTGGACTTGTTTGTTTTGAGTTGCATGCAGTTAAAGCTATCAACATTACTATTGCCAAAAATGTTAGAATATTTTTTGTTTTCATTTTTTCCTCCTCCTTTGTTTTTCGTTTCTATCTTAGGTGACTACAATTGGGTTGTTTTGTAGACACCCAGAAAAATAATCGCCGCGACCCGGACTTTCAGCACCCTCATGGTTCCCGAGGGTTTATAAGGGGACCGGTGGGCACCCTTATTTTTGAACCGGGATATCCTTGCGGAAACAAGCTCACTGGTACGGAAGTTTTCCTATCGCGTTTTTTCGCGAACCTTTTTTCTAAAAAGGCTCTTCCAGGCCAACGCCCTTTGTTTTTCTTTTCGTAAAGGTTTTCTTTTTTCAAAAAGAAAAGGTTTGCGCAGTACCGGGTTGTGCCATCGCGGCTTATGAAAAAAGTCGAGTTGATTGTTTATAAAGATTGCTAGGCCTCTTTTTACATCTCTTTGTATAATTCATGAAGGCCTCTATTCCTATGCCTTAACTTCTTTAGGGCTTTTTCTTTGATTTGCCTGACTCTTTCTCGAGTTAAATCCTTCTGCTTGCCGATTTCTTCTAAGGTTATTCTATCCCTTCCATCTTCTAATCCAAAGTACAAAGAGATAACTTCTGCTTCATTTTGTTCTAACTGGCTTAATGCTCTTCTCACTTTTTCTTTGAGCTCGGATAAATAAGCTGCTTGTTCGGGTGAAGTTTCACTTGAGGCAAGAAGATTATATAAATTTCTTTCTCCATCTTCATCAAATTGTGCGTCTAGGGATAAATTTGTTCTCGTTGCTTTAAGAGCATATTCTATCTTGGCTGTTGTTGAGCCTGTTTTTTGTGCAAGTTCTTCTAAAGAGATTTCTTCTCCATTGTTATCTTTTGCGTATTCATCTCTTTGTTTTTTTATTTTCAAGTAAAGGTCTATTTGATTTAAAGGAACTCTTACTGTTCTTTCTTCTGCTAATTTTTGCAGGATTGCTTGTCGAATCCAAAAGACTGCGTAGCTGATAAATTTGAATCCTTTTGTTTCGTCAAATCCTTGTATGGCATTCATTAATCCTAGATTTCCACAACCTATTAAATCTTCTAAAGGCAATCCTAGATTTCTATACTCTCTTGCAACAGAGATAACAAAGCGGAGATTTTTTACTACTAACTCCTCTCTTGCACTTTCGTCTCCCGACCTTATTCTTCTTGTAAGATCTCTTTCTTGTTCATAGCTTAGATTATCTGATGATTTAACTTCTTTGAAATAAATGTCCAAAGAATCTAGACCTATTGATGTTGGTTCTCTTTCATAATTTGCCATTTGATTTTCCTTGTTTATTAATTCATTTCTCTCCAATGAGATTCAAGTTTCCCTCTTCTTGAATGGTGCCTTAACTTTCTTATTGCTTGTTCCTTTATTTGCCTGACTCTTTCTCTTGTTACTCCAAATTTAATTCCTATCTCTTCTAAAGTTTTTCCATCTCCATTATCTTCTAATCCGAAATACAATCTGATAACCTCTGCTTCTCTTTCTGCAAGCCCTTTTAGTGAATATTCTATATCTTTCCTGAGTTTTGATTTTAATAGTGATGCCTCCAGGGAGAGTTGATGGGGGTCGGTCAAGAAATCATAAAGTGTTGTCTCTGTGTCATTAGATATTGGGATGTCGAGGCGTATTGGTTTGTTGTCCACTGCAAATGCATTACGGATAGATGATTTTGTTAATCCTGTTTCACATGCGATTTCATCCAGGGTTAATTTTTCTCCTGTTTCGACATAATGGCTATCTTCTAATTTTCTCACTTTTGAACGCACTGCAATTCTATTGCTTGGAAGCCTTACTGTATGTGACTGGTTTAAAGAGTAAACTATCATTGCCTGTCTAATCCAAAAGACTGCATAACTGATGAGTTTATACCCCTGAGTTTCATCAAATCTTTCTATAGCTTTCATTAATCCCAGGTTTCCTTCTGAAATAAGATCACTTTTTGCTTCATCATACTCTGATGGGTCATCCCTTAAATGAGAAAATCTTTTTCTTGCTTCTTTGTTTGCTACTGAAACTACAAAACGAAGATTTGAGGTTATTAGTTTTTCTTTTGCCTCGGCATCGCCTAGCTTCATTCTTTTTACCAAAGAATATTCTTCTTCTTTTGACAATACATCTTCTATTCCCAGCTCTTTAAGATATTGAGAGATTGCTCTCATATCCTGCTTTGTTGGTTCTTCTTTGTATTGTAATCTTGACATTATATAAGGGGTTCTTTTTTATTTTTAAAGATACTGGGGGAGGGTATATTTGTGGTTTGGAGAGCATCTTTGAAGGATACTTGCTCTCTTTGAATGCCTTAATTTTTCAAGAGCTTTATTTCTAATTTGCCTAATCCTTTCTTTTGTTAAACTAAATTGTTTGCTTATGTCTTCAAGACTTTTTTCTTCATGATCATCAAGACCAAAGTTTAGTCTAATCACTTCAGCTTCTCTTTCCTCTAAGGTTGCTAGAGCTTCTTTAACAGCTTCTTTCATACTTGATTCCTTGAGTTCTTCTTCTGGAGTTTTTTGATAAAAATCTGGAATAATTGATGATAAGGTGTGTTGATTATCCTCATTAATTGGCTGGTCTAAAGAAAGAGGGTTTCTTAAATCTAAAAGATATCTGTCCAATTGTTTTTGAGTTAAACTTAACTCTTCTGAAATTTGGTTATTGTTTAATCCTAATCCCTGCAATTCAAGGATGTCTGATAGTTTATCAACCCGATTGTTTGGGAGTCTTACTGTTCTTTGCTCTAAAATACCTTGAAGAATAGTTTGTCTAATCCACCAAACGCCGTAGGTTATGAATCTGGCTTTTTTTGGATTGAATCTTTCTGCCGCAGCAATTAATCCTAGATTTCCATAACTGATTAAATCTTCTAAAGGGGTTCTTCCTGAATAATATTCATTTGCTATTGTCCATACGAATCTTAGATTAGCCTCAACTAATTTATTTCTTGCTTTTTTATCTCCTAATTGAATCCTGCGGGCGAGATTCTCTTCCTCTTCACGTGAGATAAGGCCATATTCACCAATATCTTGGGCATACACTTCTAAAGATCTTCCTATAACTCTTAGCTGAATTGAAGTTGGTTCTTGTATTTTGTCTGTTAACATATTCCTCTATTTGGAGAGGATAGAAAAATTTAAAAAAGCTTTTCTTTAGGAAAGAAAAACGTTCGCAAAAAAGAAAACAGAATGTAAACAATTGTGAACCCTAGTTGAGAAAATCTCAACGGGGCACAGGCGATAAGTCAATTTGTGAAAGAAAAGAGCTGTGCTAGAGTTTTTTTCTTTTTGTAAAGAAAAAAATTCGGAAAAAAGAAAACGTTAAACTATAAATCTTCCATTACGGGTTTATCCTTAATAAATTCGGCTGGCAATCCTTGTTTCTTAAAATAGTTGCACATTGCAATGCATGCAAAAGTCTCCGTAGAGTAATGCGTTCCCCCTAAGATGTTGATTCCGTGTTCTTTTGCAAACTCGTGTGCTTTTTGTGAATGACTATTCTTTGCTGTAATGCCTGTTACAAAAGTATTTACTCCTGCTTCAGCAATTTCTGTGAGCATATCAACATCGTTTCCTCCACCAGCAATAACCGCAACAATGCCCCCTTTTATCTTCTTGTCTCCATAAGAGTATAAACTCACTTTATGTTCCATTGCTTTTTCAAAGAATTTTCTTAGTTCCTGTACTGTTGATACTTCTGTTCTTCCGAGTACTCCGGATAATGAGCCAAAATAATGAGCAAAAGGTTTTTCTGGTTGGATTGCAAGAGCTTTTGCTAAGGTAACACTGGTAGAATATGGACCGTAATCGTCTAAAGGTACATGAAGATTGTAGATAGAGATTCTTCTTGATTTTAATTCTTCAAGCAATTTTCTGTCCATCAGCTGAAAGACGTTTGGAGCTTTCGTAATATCCCACGTTGATGGGTGATGAACAAAGAGCATTGCATCTTGAGTGTCATCATCTAGGATTCTTTGTAAAACCGGGTTTGAGGGAAATACTGCGGTGTACACGTGATTAATTTCTTTTGAGAAATCACAAACCAAACCCATTGATCTTTTTTTAAAATTCGCACTCACAAAATCTGCAATAGAGGTCATATGTTTTGCCCATTCATCACTCAATTTTGGAGTAATGAAATCTTTTTCAAGTGTTTTGTAGAGTTGACTTGCTTTCATAGTTTATACTAAAGAAAGATGGTTTATAAAATTAATGTGAAAAAGAAAAGAGCTGTGCAGAGCTTTTCTTAAAAAGAAAAGTTCGCAAAAGAAATACTTTTGCTGGAAAACATAGTGTAGATTTTCGAAACGATTAGTAATCGCTGGCTGAACACGTTGCTTGCGCTGCGTGCGTACACCACGATCCTATCAACCCTGTATTTTACAGGAGTTTCTCGTGTCTCTTTTCAAGGGGTCTTTCCTTCTTAGATGCTTTCAGAAGTTATGACTTATAGCGTAGCTGCTCAGCCTGCCTTGTAAGACAACTGATCACCAGAGGCTACGAATGCCTGTTCCTCTCGTACTAAGACATCCTTCCC
>DATDZG010000035.1:0-6243 GCA_035288805.1 Candidatus Nanoarchaeia archaeon | reverse complement strand
CTAAAAGTAAGGAGCTAAGCAAGTCTTTTTTAAAATATTTTGAACAATTATGGAAGGTTGCTGAAAAATGATTTTAATAATCGTAGAAGCGTTTAGTGCATAGTTTTTTATATCTTGAAACTTTCAGCTTATTATGAGAAGACTGTTTTGTTTTTTATTGATTCTTGGATTGTTGTTGCCTATTGTAAACGCTGAGAAACCTGAAGATGTGAAATTAAATGGTTTGGTCAATGATTATGCAAATGTTATTGATGATGGCTCTAAATTGCAGATTAATTCTTTATTGCAAAAGATTTATGATAATGGAACTGCACAGATTGCGGTTGTTACTGTTAGAAATATAAATGGAGAAGATATTGAGGGATTTGCAATTAAGGTTGCTGAAGGAAAACTCGGAAATACTGAGAAAGATAATGGCTTGTTATTATTGATTTCTGTTGAGGATAGAGCTTGGAGATTTGAAGTTGGTCGAGGATTAGAACCTTGGCTGAATGATGCTAAGGTTGGAAGAATTGCAAGGAATCAATTAGTTCCTGCTCTTAAAAATGGAGAATATGGTGTTGGAATCCTAAATTCTGTTAATGAGATTGAGAAAGAACTTTCTGGAGTTCCAAGTGAAAATAATATTGGTTTTGGAAATGCTAAAATAGCGATTATTTTCTTTGTAATTGCGTTGATTATTTTTCTTGTTATCATTTACATTAGTTATAAAACAAGGGTGAAAGTAAAAAGAGGAAAACATCATGATAAGGCTTTTTTCGCTGGCTTTCTTGCATCGCAGATGATGCGGGGCCGTGGATTCAATCCTGGTTCTGGAGGGAATTTTGGCGGGTTTGGTGGGGGAAATTTCGGTGGTGGGGGAGCTAGTGGGGGATATTAGGAGGTAAAATGAGTTTAAGATTTTGGAAGAAAAGAGATGAGAATAAGGAAAAACTATTGATGTGTCCTAGATGCGAGAAAGCAATGGAGAAAGTAACTAAACAGGGAGTGACTATTGATGTTTGCAATAAGTGTCATGGGATTTGGTTAGATGATAAAGAAATTGAGAAGATGGTTGAGTTTGGGCAGAAGAAAAAGACGAAGTAAAATTTATATAGATTTAAAATTAATTATTAATGTGAAAAAAATAATTGTTTTATTAATTTTATTTGTTTTAGTAGCAATTAGCGGTTGTGCTAAGAATTATTTAAATGAAATTAGAATAGCTGACGCACCTAAGGAGAATTCTTATGAATATGAAATTTGTGATGAAAACCATAACTGCAAGATGGTTTCTGTTGATAAGATTATACAACCGAGCAAGGAAACCAGAAGAGTTTGCAAGGATGACGGCTCATGTGAAGATGTTCCTGTGAACAGATTATTGCTCAAACATGGCACCGATAAGAAATATTGCAATAATGCTCCTTATTTGAGCGATGACTATGTTGATAACTGGTGGAATGCTAATGGATTAATTGATGAGTGTGAGATGCCTCCAAAGGCAGATATGCAGTTTGCATTTAAACAGCACAACCAATCTTTTTTAAGCCACACTGGAACAGTTCAAATTACTATTGTTCCTATTAGTTACAATGATAACTACCTTGCATTACAGATTCTTATAGGTGAGGATAAGAATAATGACAATCTTCCAGATGGGTGGATTTTTTGTGGTAATGTAGATAGTATAAATGGGAAGGATAAGCGTATTATAAATTGTAAAGGAACAATGGTTGAGTTTGTTAAGTTGGTTAATCCTGAATGGAATCCTTCGAGCCTGTATTTTGATTATATCTTGGTATTAACTGCTGATGAGATTTGAATATGGAAATTGCCATTTTTGTTCTCTAAAAGAAGATGAAATATGGACAAGGTAAAACAAAAGAGTTAAAAACAGCAAAAGGAAATAGAATAATATGAAAACTAAAGGATGGATTATTCTTGGAGTGATTGCGCTGATTGTTCTTATTTTAGTTGGAACACTTTGGGGTTCTTACAATGGCTTGGTTTCTGGCGATGAAAATGTAAAACAGAAATGGGCCAATGTTCAGACAGCTTATCAGAGAAGAATTGACTTGATTCCTAACTTAATTTCTACTGTAAAGGCGTCTGCTGACTTTGAAAAGAAAATGCAGACAGATATTGCTGCTTTGAGAACAGGAATTACTGATGCTGGAACTCCTCAAGAGATTGATTTATTTGGACAGAAGATTAATACTGCAATAAATCTTGTTTATGAGAACTATCCTGCAATAAAATCAACTGAGAACTTTTTGAGCTTGCAGGATGAATTGGCTGGAACAGAAAACAGGATTAAAGTAGACAGGGATAATTTCAATGAAGCTGTTAAAAATTACAATTTGAAAGTGAGAAGATTCCCTTCAAATATTATTGCTGGATGGTTTGGGTTTGAAACAAAAACAAGTTTCCAGGCTGATGAAGGTGCTGAGAAAGCTGTTAAGGTTGAGTTTTAATTATCTTCTTCTTGTTGGTTGTTCTTTCAAAGGAACCAGCTGACCGTTTGGCTCAACAAGATATTCTATGCCTTTTGCTCTTAATGAGAAAATAAGATTTGATTCATCCAATGCTGCCATTGCTCTGCATTTTGGATTGCAATAACCTCTGCCCTGGTCATCATAATACGTGTCTTTTCCAAGGACTTTTCCGCATTCTGCATCTCTACAGTATTCTTCCATTATTTATAGAAGAAAGAAAACTTCTTATATTCTTTGTTTTGGTTATTTCTATTTTGAAGGCAGTTTTAGTTCTTTTGTCAAGAACAATTGTTCTTGATCACACCAAAATTCAGAGAATTTTAGTGTTTAAATACAACATCTCGTTTTCTTTATGGATACAAAGTTTTTCCGCTAATCTTTCCAACAAGAAAGATGGTGCACCAAGGTTGCCAATGCAACCTTTGTGTTTTACAAAAGAAAAAGGTTGTGCGGGGAACAGGATTCGAACCTGTGTAGGCACTAAGCCGATAGCTTTTGAGACTATTCCGTTTGACCACTCCGGCATCCCCGCAAATAAGGGTCACCAGCGTCCCCCTTATAAACCCTGTGCAGCCCAGGATATTTAAAGATATTGGAGCCTTTCTTTGTAAAGAAAGTCCTCGCGAAAGAAACAATGTTGATTATGTAAAAATAAAAACAATAGAAAGAGAATAAAGAGAAAAGAAAAAATAATGAGTAATCACTTACTCATCAACTCCGTCATCATCTGGACCTTTTTCTTCCTCTTCGTCATCATCGTCATCATCGTCATCATCATCGTCATCATCGTCTTCGTCCATGTCTTCGTCATCATCGTCTTCTTCTTCGTCATCCATGTCTTCGTCTTCTTCTATTCCTCTTTTCTTTTTCATGTCTTCTTTCATCGACCTTTTTATAACCATCTTTTGGCACCCCCAAAACGGAATTACTGTGGTTAGTTATAAACTTTTCTATGAAAATTCTTCTGAATCTTTTATGGGATTGTCACAACAAGCTTTATATACCATTTATTTTGTCATTTTCGGCTTTGCGTTTCTCATTGTTTTTCGGCGAAAGACTTATATATGACTAACCCGATATATCGATATCGATGCATATGCAGCTCAAAGTTATTGTTTTACAATTATTGAAAGAGAAGCCTTATTCAGGGTATGATTTAATGAAGGCTATATATGAGCATTCTGGCTGGAAACCAAGTCCTGGAAGCATGTATCCTGTTCTTGATGAATTGTCCAGGAGAAAACTTGTTGATGTCAGGGTTAGTGGGAAGAGGAAAGTTTACAGCCTCACAAATAATGGAAAGAAAGAAGCTAAAGAGCTTTCAAACACCACTGAAAAGATTATAGAAGAGATTAATAAGAACATAAGATTGTTTAGCAAGCTATATGTTCATGAAAAAGTTGATTACAATGAATCTTTGCTTATGGCATTTGAAGACTTGAAAAAAGGAAAGATGCCTTTTGGAAAATTAACCAAAGAGGCGATGGAGCTTAAAAAAGTGCTCATTAATATTTATATGGGAGGAAAACATATTAATAAAGAAGCTAAAATAAGAAGCATATTAAAAAGAGCTATATTAGATTTAAATAGGATATAGGATGAATAAAAAAGATGTTATCATTGAATTACGAGATGTATGGAAGAGCCCTTTTTCTTTTTCAAAAGAAAAAGCCCTCGGGGAAAAAGAAAAGAAAATGAAAAGTGCTTAGGGAAGAAAATGCATAAAAAAAATACCATCATAGAATTACGAGATGTATGGAAGGTGTACCATGTTGGTGAGATTGAAATCCCTGCTTTGCGCGGGTTGAGCATGAACATTAGAAAAGGCGAGTTTGTTGCTGTGCTTGGCAAATCCGGCTCTGGAAAAAGCACGTGTATGAACCACATCGGATGTTTGGATATTCCTACTCGTGGGAATATCTTCCTTGATGGGCAGGATATTGCGCATTTTTCTGAGGACCATCTTGCTACAATAAGAGGGAAGAAAATCGGTTTTGTATTTCAATCGTTTAATTTAATACCTAGTATGAGTGCTTTAGAAAATGTTATGCTTCCAATGGTTTTTCAGGGTGTTGAATCTTTGGAAAGTGAGAAAAGATCTTCGTATTTACTTGAACAGGTTGGATTAGGCGATAGAATGTTTAATAGGCCTAACCAGTTATCTGGAGGGCAGCAGCAAAGAGTGGCAATAGCGAGAGCCTTGGCAAATGATCCTGAAGTGATTCTTGCTGACGAACCAACAGGGAACTTAGATTCGAAAACTGAAAATGAAATTATGAAGCTGCTTACAGAACTTCATAGAAAAGATAAAAAAACAATTATCATGATTACGCATAATGAGAAACTTGCTCACTATGCTGAAAGAGTTATCCATCTTGTTGATGGGAGGACACAAAGATGAGAAAACTATGGCTGTTATTTGTATTGCTGTTGATTCTTTCTGGAATGGTGTATGCTGGTTCAAGCATTACATTTCCTGGAAACAAAGTAAAAATAAGTTTGATTAGTCAAACTCCAGACCCTGTTAAGCCTGGAGAATCCTTTGATTTGAAGATTAGAGTGCAGGCACTGACTTCGAATGCAAAAGGGGATTATGTTATTAAGAATTTAAAGATTGAGATGCTTAAAGAATATCCATTTAGTGTTTTAGACCCTGAGAGATATGACAGAGATTTAGGAAGCCTGGATGATGGTGAGGTAAGGGATATTACTTACAGAGTTAAAGCTGCTCCTGATTCTCCTGACGGGGTTAACAGAATAAAATTCAGGTATAGCTCTGATACTGAAGGAAGCTTAGATGGTGAAGGTTATCTGAGCATCAATGTAAGGCCGATTGAAACAACCCTGGCAATAGCTTCATTAAAATCTAATCCTGAGAAAATTCCTGCTGGAAGCGAGGCTGAGCTTAATGCCGAACTAAAAAATTCGGCATCATCTTATATGAGAGATGTTGCATTAAAATTGGATTTGAGCAATACTCCATTTACACCTTTGGAAACGAGCTCTGAAAAAAGAATTGCTCAATTAGCTCCTGGTGACAAGGCTGAAATTTCTTTTAAGGTCATAGCTGATACAAATGCAGAATCCAAACCTTATAGGATTCCTGTTGTGCTTACCTATCTGGATGATCAGAATAACAAGTTTAGCAGAAACGACAGCATTGGTTTATTGGTTTATTCTGAGCCTGAATTAGATTATAACATTGATGACAGCAAAATTGCGAGGAAAGGGGATACTGGGGAGGTTATAATCTCTGTGAGCAATATTGGACCTTCAAAAGTAAAATTCATTAGCTTAGAGGTTTTGCCTTCCAAAGAATATGATTTGGTTTCAAATGACAAGATTTACCTCGGGAATCTTGACCCTGATGATTTCCAGACTGCAAGCTTTAAGATTCATGCTGCCAAGAGCAACCCTAAAATCCTGCTTAATGTGATTTACAAGGATGCTTACAACAAAGAGTTTTCAAAGAATTTTGAACTGCCATTAAATACCTATTCAAATAGCGAGGCTGTTGCTTATGGGCTGGTTAAACCTGGATTTGGGATATTGCAATTAATATTCCTGATTATTGGGTTAGTTTTCCTTTATCATATATACAAAGGCTTAAGGCATAAGATGACTCTTGGAGCTTCATTGATACATGGTTTGAAAAGAACCATAGTCCATCTTGCAAGATTCCTTTTGTTTTTCCGATGGGGCAATTTGAAAACTCTTCCTGGAAAACTTAAGAAGATACTCAAAGAAGATGGGTCGTTGAAATAAG
>DATDZG010000034.1:0-23837 GCA_035288805.1 Candidatus Nanoarchaeia archaeon | reverse complement strand
AGATTGGTAATTCTATGGGTCTTACCTTACCTGATGAATTAAAGCAATTTGGAGCTAAGATTGGAAAGAATGTCAGGATTGAGGCTTTAAGCAACAAGTCTTTTAAAGTTGAATTAATTTGATATTTTTATGAAATACAAAATCTTAGACCATACTGCTGATGTGATGTTTGAATGTTATGGCAAGAATTTAAATGAACTGTTTGAGAATTCTGCTATTGCTACTACTGATGTGATGGTTTCCAGGAGAAGTGTTGGGAAGAATATTAAGAAAGAGATTAAGTTTGAGAATAAACGAATTGATAGTTTATTATTTGATTTTCTTGAAGAGATTATTTATCTGAAGGATGCTGAAGAATTATTGTTTAAAGAGTTTAAAATTGCTATCAAAGATGGCAAATTGAAAGCTGTTTGCCTTGGTGAGAAGATTGATAGAGAAAAGCATAAACTTAAGTTGGATGTAAAAGCGGTTACGCTGCATAAATTTGAGGTTAAACAAGTTAAGAATAAATGGAAGGCTGTGTTTATACTGGATATTTAAGTAATATTTATATAGAAAAGGTTGTTTATAAATAGTATGAAGAGGGTAAGAGAGATAGGGATAATTCTATTATTCTTGATTGTGCTTTATACTGGAATAAACTTCATTGAAAATGGAAACCTGACTGGGAATGTTGTTTATGAGCCCGGAAGCTTAGACTTGATTGATTCCTTTGATATTCCTCCCGGGTTTAATCAAACTTCTGATGGGGTTGCAATGGTTCTTCAGGAAAATATTATTGAAAGAAACTTTACTGCTTACAACAGTTCAGGTTTGATTTCTGCTTTTAGAGGAAGCAGCAATAAGACAAGCAAAGTTATTGCAGATGATGGACAGGAGTTTGAGCTTGAAAAGGATGATATTTTAAATGTTACATTTGCTGATGCGCTTGCTGAGGGGGATGTCGTTACTGTTTATTCTGATAATGATAATGATAAAGGGGTTCAGGTATGCAGAGGTGATGGCAACTGCAATCTTACTATAAGAACATTCAACAGCACATATGAATTTTATAATTTTACTTTGACCGCTGAGATTGGAGATGGGTTTTATATTGATGGGAACAAGAGCGTTGAAATAGATGCTGTTTTCTCTTTCAAGAAAAATGTTTTCTTTTATGACGAAAGCAACTGGGTTTATCCTGCTCAGGCTGAAATTATCAGCAATAAAATAGATTTGCCTGCTATTTCAACATTGCATAATTTAATGGTAAATCAAAATTCTAATAATCAGTCTATAAGATATGAATACTCGACAGATAATAATACCTGGGAATTATTGACTAATCCTCTTGAACAGTCGATGGAATACTTTTGGGTTAAAGCTGTTTTCTACAGCGATGGCAATTTAACCTCAATTTTGCACAGCTTATCTGCAAATTACAGCAAATGCGTCAGTGAATGTTTTCCAAGCAGAATGGATATTAACAGAACAGCTTCAATTTCCCTGATGAAAGATGAAGATGTAGAATTAAATGCTGGTTTTACCAATATTGTAATACGGTCTGGAATCCTGCAGATGAACAAGAGCTTTACTTTGGTTGAGTATGAAAATACTGAGAAGAATTACTCTGGAAAAGCTGCTGGGAGATTTGTTGATTTAAATTCTGATGTTGTGAATGCGTCTTTTGTTTTGAAAATGGTGTACATGCAAGAGTATGTTGATGACAATAAGATTAATGAATCAAGCATAAAAATAAAATATTACAATGAAAGCTTGATGGAATGGCAGGTTTTGGATTCTGTTGTTAATGAAACTGAAAATTATGCTGAAGTTGTATTGGAGCATTTAAGCACTTATGGCTTGTTTGGAGATGAAGTTAATGAAGAGGTTTCTTCTTCAGGGAATTCTGAAAGCTCTGGCGGTGGGAGTTCTGGAGGAGGCTCTAGCAGAGGGGGTTCGGGGGGTACATTCAACCAAGGAGTAACAAGTACAACTACTACTCTCCTCAGAGTAGAGAGTGTAACCTCAACAACAGTCATTGAATCAGAGATTCCTGCAGCAATAGAACAGAGTATAGAAGGCCGGCAAGAGTCTAGCCCGGGTCTTTTTAGAACAATGACTGGAAGAGTTATTGATACTGGCAAAAAGATGATTAATTTTCCTACCATGATTATAGCATCTTTTGTTATGATTATGGTTATAGCTTATTTATTTATAAGGATTAAAAGGATTAAAAATAGAAGTTTGAGAAAGAAGTAAAATTTATATACTTCCTCTATTTTATAATCTTATGAATTTAAAAAGAGATGTGATTGTGTTATTAATAGGTTTAATAATTCTTAATATTTCTATTGTTTTTATTCAAAATTCCAGTCCTAGTGGATTGACTGTAAATATTTTTGAGGAAACTACTACGACAACTGTTCCTGAGACAACTACAACCCTTCCTCCAGAGACTACCACTACGCTTGCTCCTGAGACAACTACAACCCTTCCTCCAGATACTACAACTACTACACTGCCCACGAATGAGACTACAACAACTACTCTGGAAACTACCACCACTACAATACCTTCTAATGATACTACGACAACCACAATACCTTTGAATGATACTACGACAACTACGACAAGCACTACTACAACCACAACAACCAGCACGACCACAACTACGATTAAAACAAGCTCTTCATCAGGAACTCCTCAGGAGAGACCAAGTTTAGCTGCTGCCAGAGCTGCTGCTGCTGCACGATTGACTTCAAGCAGCACAACAACCAGCACAACTGTTCCTGAGACAACTACAACTACAACCCCTGAAACAACAACCACTACTCAAGTTACTGTTTTAGAAGGTCAGGCTACGGTTGAAGTTCCAGCAAGAACAGGGATTAGAGGAGTATTTGACAGAATTACAGGGAACTTTAAGAGCATGACTGGAAGAACTATTGAAACAGGGAAGAAGTTTGTTAATATTCCCAGCTTAATCTTAATAGCGATTGTTATTTCTTTGGCAGCGGGTTATTTTGTTATAAGAATGAGAAGATTAAAAAATCAGCCTAAGAAAGATTGAAGAGAAAGTATTTAAATAGAAATCCCTCTTAGATTAGATATGAAAAAGAGTTGTGATACAGCTGAAAGAAAAGGTCAAGTAGCGACAGAATATTTGGTTATTGTCGGGTTTATTCTTATTATATTGATTCCGATTACGATTATTTATTTTAAATATACAGGAAGCACAAGCGATGTTGTCGGGCAGACAAAAACAAAATATCTTGCCGGGGAAATTGTAAAAGCTGCGAATGATGTTTATTCTTTTGGGCAGGACAGCCAGAAAAAAATTAAACTAAGTTTTCCTGATGGGCTGGTAAGCGTTACGCTTGACAGACGGGAGATTATATTCAAGTATAAAGATTCAAAGGGAAGAGAAAATGAGATTGTGGAGGTTGCTGATGTTGAATTTGCAAGCACAACTTTTCCAGTGAGTGCGGGGCAAAAAGAACTGGTTGTAAGGTCTTTGGGAACGAGGGTTGCGGTGACTATAGCGTGTAATAACGACGAGACTAAAACTCCTGGAGATTCAGCCAGCTGCCTTGCATTGTGCCCTGATAAAAGTACTTGCACATTAAGCTGCCTAAATAAAGCTTGGACAGCTATTGATTGCCAATAAAAAGATGAAAAAAGGACAGGTTGCTATAAGCCTTTTTTTCTTTTGCAAAGAAAAAAACCCTTGGGAAACAAAAGAAAGCAGAATGAAAAAAGGACAGGTTGCTATTGAGTTTATGGCTTTGGTCGGGGTTGCCATACTATTATTGCTTCTTTTTACAGGTGTTGTTGCTTACTATCTTAAGATTACTACTCAGCAGCAAAATGCTTACAGCGGGCAGGGATTGGCGATGACAATAAGACAGGAGATTAATACCGCTTCTATTGTTGAGAACAATTATGAAAGAAAAATAAAAATTCCTGGGCAATTAGATGGAAAAAATTATAGATTAGCAATTACAGGCAGGGAGGTTACGATTACTTATGCTGGAAATGATTATAGTGAGTTGTTAGCTATTGATACTGGTGTGGGGATTACTGCTGATGAAAATGTTGTAAAGAGGCATCTTCAGATTAATAAAAATGGCAATGGGGTTATTAGTCTGGGGATTAGTTAAACACCAATACACTTAAAAATAACAATTTCTGCTTAATGTTGTTCCCTGTCCCTGCCTAGCTCAAACTCGTTTTTATAATGGGGAGCAGCGGTAGAGCATTCGGCTGTAGATGCTGTTTGATATTGCGGATTGCAAAAGATGAAAAACAGCCAGCTGAACCCGAAAGGTTGCTGGTTCAAATCCGGCGGCAGGGAAACAATTTTTTTTCTTAGAAAGAAACCCTAGTTGAGAAACCTCAACGGGGCACCGTTGAACAAGGTTCAACTTGTGAAACATTGTATTTAAAAAAGAACTAAGAATGTAAAGAAAAAACATTGTATTTAAAAAAGAACTAAGAATGTAAAGAAAAAACATTGTATTTAAAAAAGAACTAAGAATGTAAAGAAAAATCTTGTATTCAAAAAGAAAATGTTTATCTATGATAAACAATAGTCAAAGTCCAAAGGACTTGTGACTAATCCTTAAGGCAAAGAAAAAGGATGATGAGAAAAACGTTCGCAAACACGAAAGTTGCTCTAGCAATTTTGGTGCTCCATCTGTCTGTAGATAGATTAGCGAAAGAAACACCTAGAAAAGAAAAACATGAAAAATAAAGAAACTAAAAGTGTGAAACAATAAGGGGAAACTTTTTTAAACCCTCCTTTTTGATATTAGACCATGGAAGCTGTGATTATGCATTTCAGACAAGGAAGAGACCATCAATACAATAATCAGATGATTATTCAAGTTGAGGGATATGATAAGAAGAAATCTGAATCTTTGGTTGGAAAGCATGTTGTCTGGACAGCTCCTGGAAAGAATAAAACTCAGTTAAAAGGAAAGATTAAAGCATTGCATGGTAATTCGGGAAGTTTAAGAGTTTATTTTGAAAAAGGAATGCCTGGACAGTGTCTTGGGCAGAAAATAAGTATTCAGGATTAAAAATGGCATCATAGAGCCTTTTTAGAAAAAAGGTTCGCGAAAAAACGAAAATGGCAAGTTTAAGAATAAGCCTTTCTTTAAAAAAGAAAGCCTTAAGGGAAAGAAAAGAAAGATAAAATGGCATCATTACGTAAAGCAAAATGTTATAGAAATATTGTAAGAGCTTACACCAGAAGGAGCAAAGTTCGCGGAAAAGATTTTATCAAAGCTGTTCCAAATTCAAAGATTGTTACATTTAATATGGGGGAGTTAAAGGGGGCTTTTACCCATAAGGTTTATTTTATTGCTAAGACTGACCATCAGATAAGGCATAATGCTTTGGAGAGCACAAGACAGATTATCAACAGGCATTTGATTGATGAAGTTGGCGCTAAAGGATATTTCTTTCAAATTCTTGCATATCCTCATCATGTGTTGAGAGAGAATAAAATGTTGACGGGAGCAGGAGCAGACAGAATGTCCACTGGAATGAGCCATCCTTTTGGGAGAGCTGTTGGATTGGCTGCTCAGGTAAAAAAAGGCAAGAAAGTTTTTGTTGTTAAAGTTAATGAGCAGAATATTGATAAGGCAAAGAAAGTTCTTCATCTTGCTTTTTCCAGATTGCCAAGCAAGTATATTATTCAGTCTGAAAAGAATAATTGATTATTTTAATTCTGTTTCTGAGGTTATTTCATCAATAAGCTTTATTAAGAGTGATGAGCTGTTAAAACCAAGTATAAAATTAACTATTAAAATGCCGCGAATATCTCTACGAAAAAAAGCTAAAATAGCTTCTGTTTTTAGATCAAGAACATTGGTTTGTGTTGTTGAAAATCCTAATCTTATTAATAATCTGATGGGGATTGTCAGGACTGCTGAAGCATTGGGTGTTGGTAAAGTATATGTAATTGACAACGGTAAATTAAAACTTCCAAACGATTGGAAAGAGATGCGGGATAATCCACAGTTTGTCGGCTTAAGTGCTTCTGGGATTAAATGGATTTATGTGAAAAAATTCTCTTCTACTGCTGAATGCTTGCAACATTTAGCTAAGAAGAATTTTACGATTGTTGGAACGTCTCCTCATAAGCTTGGCAAAAAGAACCTTCTTCTCTCTGAAGGAAAATACACGCAGAGTCATCTGGCTGTGTGGTTTGGCAACGAGGTTCGTGGATTGTCAAAAGAAGCTTTAGAGACCTGTGATTTCTGTATTAAAATTCCTATGTGTGGGATCATTGAAAGCATGAATATTAGTTCTTCTGCCTCAATAGTTCTTAACTACGTTGTTGAAAAAAGACATGAGTATTCCAAAAGAAAGATTGCTAAAAAATGACTATTTCAACGGAACAAATACAAAACTGCCTATTGATTCCCGGGTTAATTCTGTTTTTGTTTTTACTGCTTTGATGACTTCTTGATTATGGAATGGGCCTATTGGTGCAAGAATAATTCCATTGATTCTTAATTGATTGAGAAGGTCTTTTGGAAAATCCTGACAGGCTGCTGTTATGATTATTCTATGATATTGGTATTGCTGTTTAAATCCGTATTTGCCGTCTGCATAGACAACTTTTACATTTTTGAAATTTGAAAGATTTTTTTCTGCTAATTTTGAAAGTTCTTTTACATATTCTATTGTTACTACTTTTCCTTTGCTTCCGACAAGATTTGATAATAATGCTGCATTATATCCTGAACCAGAACCAATTTCCAAGATTGTATATCCTTGTTTGACTTCTAAAGCTTGCAGCATCAGCATTACTGTTGTTGGCTGGGAAATTGTTGCGCCATGGCCTAGAGGCAATGGAGAATCTTCGTATGCCTGCTGCCTGTATTCTTTTGGAACAAAATCTTCTCTTCTTACTTGCGAGAACGCTTTCAAAACATTTTCGTCCTTGATGATTCCTTGGTCCTGCCATTCCTGAAGAAGCTGGGATTTGAGCATGTTTTTTATATAATAAGTAAGTATAAATAGTTTGTTGTGCTGTATAGCAAGATTATTAAATAAGAAAGGTATTTTTAGAGGATGGATGATAACCTGATTCTCTGGATGCAAGATATCAGAAGAGAAGACAGTGAGGAGATTGGGGAGAAAGTTAAGACAATTGCTGAGATTTGCAATGCTGGGTTTCCTGTTCCTCCTGGGTTTGTTATTACAAGCAAGGCATTTCTAGGATTTCTTGAGGAGAATGAGATTAAAGATATTTTGAGGAATCTGCTTAAAGAGGTAAACAAAGAGAATTATGCTGAGATTGCTGAGAAAGTCCAGAGGATGATTTTGGATGCTGGATTGGCTGCTGGATTAAGAAAAGAGATTATTGAGAGTTACAGCAACCTGAATGTTAATCTGGATGTGTTTAAGATGGTGAATCGCTCTACTCTTTCTATGATTAAATCTGGGAGGGAATTGCCCTATGTTGCCGTTAGGAGTTCTTTGATTGGTGAGAAGGATTATAATGAAAAGCCGTTAACTCTTTTAAATATAAGAGGGGGGAGCAATATTATTAAGGCTGTGCAGGAATGCTGGGCTTCTTTGTATAGCGAGAAAGCGTTGCTTGAAAGATTGAATAACAATGTGCCTCAAACAAGTGTTTCTGCTGCTGTCTTGATTCAGAGGCAGGTTAATTCTGAGAAATCTGGGGTAATTTTTACTACTCATGAACAAGAGGGGATTGTGGGGATGCTGATTGAGGCTGGTTTTGGATATGGGGAATCGATTGTTTTGAATCAGATTAATCCTGACAGATATCTTGTTGATAAAAATAATCTGGAATTAAAAGGTTTGGAAGTAAATAAACAGGATTTTATGTATACTAGAGATGAGACTATGGAGAGGACAAAAAAGATGAACCTTGATGTGAATAAAGCGTCTGGGCAGGTATTGGCTGCTGGGGAGATTAAAGCTCTTGCGCGATTAGGGAATGAGATTGAGAAGTTTTATAACAATCCAAGATATGTTGAGTTTGCTCTTGAGAATGGGAAGATGTATATTATTCAAGCAAAAGGGTATCAAGAGTTGAAAAAACCTCATGTTAAAAAAGATGAGCTGCAGGGAGAAGAAAAACAAGATTATATTGAGATAAAAGTTCCTGAGCAGAAAACAGAACTGCTTGAAAATTCAGAATCTTTGTTTAAGATGTTTGATAATGATATTTCTTCCATTATGCAACCCGAGAATGTTCAAGCAAAAATTGAAGAGAAGAAAGAGCAGATTTACAACATTCATTCTGATGATAAAAAAAGAGAGGATAGGGTTAGCACTGAGATTGCAGGGGTTAAAATTGAGCTGCCCAGAACAAAAGAGGGTTTGAGAATTGCAAGACAGATTCTGGAATTGATTGAAGGGCAGTTATGACCTTTACATTTTAGCTGTTTTCTTTGATTTTTCTTTTCTAAATGGTTTTCGGGGCTGAAGGAGGCGAAAAGCTTATAAATAGTAATCACTACTCTAAAGTAACGATATTTAGGAGAAATCCTAGATGTCGTCTCTCCATATGTGGGAAACCACAAAGCGGGGTTTTGCTTCGGCAAAACCCCTTTTATATTTCTCAAGCATAAACCCCTTGATGATACTGGAGAAAACAAAAGAAAGAAAAAGAGGTTGATGCCTCTTTTCTCTTTATTACAACACGAATATGGTAAGAGTGCTTTTTGCATCGGATTTGCAGGGTGATTTTGGTAAATACCAGGCTATTGTTAATCATGGCAATGCTCATGGGATAGATGCTCTTTTTCTTGGCGGGGATTTTGTAGATGGGGCTATTCCTGGGAATGGAGGTAAACAAAAGCTCGATTCTGCACATGCTCGTTTTATTAATGATGCTGTTACTAGCGTATTGACTGAGGAAGAAATTAAAAATCTTCAAGGACTTAACCCAGAAGAACTACAAAAAACTTTGCAGGAGTTAATAAAAGATAAAAAAGAACCTATCGCTAAACAATTTTATGACTGTGTTGAGAAATATGAGTTAAATGTTATAAAGCAGATTTTATCTGGTTATAATGGAAGAAAAGTGGGTGTTCTTGGAAATCATGACCCTGAATTTCTTAAAAAGTCTTTAGAGGGCATTGTTGAATTTGTTGATGATGGAATAGTAGATATTCATGGAATTAAAATAAGTGGATTATCTGATAGCTATGAACCTTCAGCAGCTGCATCAGTTTTACCTGAATTGTATCCGCATATTAAAAATTACAAACCAACCAATGATGAAGAGATTACTAAAGAAACGTTTAGCAAAAGTGAAAATCCTGCTGATGTTTATTTATTTCATAGAGGGGTTACAAATAGATTCGCTCCTGACCAAAAGAATGCTCCTTATACTCACGACTATAATGCAAGAAAGCTGGTTGAAGAAGCCAGAGTAAGTGGGAAAGACCCCTTGGTATTATCTGGGCATTTCCATCACGCCGATGGAGGGAGAGAAAAAGGAATCTTCCAATTGAAACCGGGAATGTTTGTTTATGAGTTGAACATCAATGATAAAAGTAAGCAACTCGTTGAGATTGTGATTTACAAATATGTTCAAGACATGGCTGAAAAGAAGGCTGCGTAATTATTTTTTCTTCATTTTCTCTATAGCATCCTTTAGTTGAGAGTTTTCTTTTCTTAGGAATTCTTCATACTCTTTTGTGCCCTCCTTGAGCCTTGATTGTTCTTCTAGATGACCTTTTGGGACTCCAGGGAGTTCTAAAGGCTTTTCTGCTGGTTTCCCTGCTGCAGGTTTTTCTTCTTTTTTCTTCGGACTTCTTGTAAGAAGATACAGAACTAAGATTACGATGATGATTGCAATGGTAAATCCATTTGTTAGGACTGAGGCGATGCCTTTATTTATTGTATCGTTGCTGAACTGCAAGAAGACAATGATGATGAATGCGAGGATTCCTATTAATGCTGTGAACTTGCTTTCCAATGGGACTCCTAATAATCCTAAAAATAATGCAAGCCCTAGAAGAATGACTATTGCGAATCCTAGTTTTGTGATGTATTCTGTTAAGAGTATTGAGAACTGCAATGCTCCGATTGCGATTAAGGCTATTGCCAGGGCAACCATGATGTTGATGCGTTTTTTATCCTTGCCTAGAATCTCTGTTTTTTGCAGTAATCCAAAGATAATTGCGAAGATTAAGATAAATGGCAAGAATACTTCGTAGAATCCGTAATCGGCTAAGAATGAAACTATTGCAGGTTGTGGCATTGATTATTAGAAATCTTGGCAGTTAATATAATTTTCTTTTTCTTTATTTCCAACCTTCTGGATTTAAGGACATGATTGACGAGTATGAATTTGTCATAGCTCGAGAAGAAAAGAAGATAGTGTATTTTCCCTTTGTGTGATTAATGCTTCTCAATAAACTTTTTCATAGCCTGAATAAACTCCTCGGTTCTTTGCTTGTAATGGTCGTAATCTTTTCCAGAAACTTCTCTTAATTCATTATGAAGAATTTTCCTTGAGATTGTGTACATTTCATGCATTGTGCTTACGTGTTTTCTGTCAATGAGTTTTTTTGAAACCAATCTTTCCCTTAGCTTATCTGAAACGTGCTGTGGGCTTGGTGGAATCTCGCCTACTTTCATCAATGCTGCGTGGGCTGCATCGATACATGCCCAATAGAGGTCGAGCATTGCGTTTAAGAGATTTTTTCTTGAATTTACTAACGAACCATAACTCATTGAGAAGTATGTGTAAATTGCTTCTGCTGAGGGTCTGATTCTGCCTTGTTTTAACAACAATTGCAATGGGTCAAAGAATCCTGTATCGATTAATGCTAATCCTCCCCGTAGAATATTTATTGCAACTGGGTCTCCTGCTCGGACATATTCCCAGAAACTGGAAAGTTTCATGGTTTGAATATGTAATCTCTGGTCTGTGTTGAGAATTGCTTTTTCAACAATTATTTTGTAGGTTTCTAATATTTCCGGGCTGAGAATAATATGAACGTCATCTATTACCACAAGAATATCTATGTCTCCTTTCTTTTTTCTTGTTGGGTCAATTGTAGAACCGAAAACAACTAACGCTGCTATGAAATTACCAAACTCTTTATAGATTTGTGAAGCGAATTTTCTTGATATGATTAAATTTTCTCTTGAAATGTTTCCCTTTTCATTAGGATTTATGCTAAATTCCAAACTATCACCTCTTCTTTTTATTTATTTTTTACTTGTTTATTAATCTTCTTGTTCAAGCTGTGAAAGCATTTTCTCTAATTGTGGTTTTAATTTTGGTATTTCTGTTTTTATAGCAGACCAAACGAGAGTATAGTCGATTCCAAAATAAGCGTGAATTAATCTGTCTCTCATGCCCATCATTGATTTCCAAGGAATATCCTTATGCTGATATTTTATTTCTTTAGGCATATACTTTGCAGCTTCGCCAATTATTTCAAATTTTCTGATAACTGCACTTGATGTTTTTTCATCTTTCTTTAGTTTATCAAGAGTCTTATTTCCTACAAACCTTTCGATAGATTCCATAGCATCAATAATGTCCTTTACAAATAGCTTGTTATCTCTTTTCATATCTTCAGCACCTTTTTCATGATATTACTTCTTAATTCTGGTCTTATACCTCTCTCTGAAACAATGTCTACTTTCATTTTCAGCTTTTCCTCAAGATAACTCCCTAACCCTACAAAATCAAAAAGCGATGCTTTAGGGTTGAATTTCACGAGAACATCTATATCGCTTTTCTTTTTCTGCTCTCCTCTTGCATACGAACCGAATATGCCGAGTTCACTCACTTTATATTTCTTCTTTAACTCTGGCTTGCTTGAAACCAAGATATTTTGAATCTGCTTAATTTTTCTCATTGTCTTTACATCTTTAATAAAGGAATTCACTTCTTTTTAACCTTTACTTTTCTTTGAGAATCTTTTTTTAAATTCTTTTTTATTCTATAGGCAATCGAGACCAGAATCTCCAGTCGTTGTATTCTTCTGACAAAGTTGCTCCTGGGGTGACTCCACCGACCATGTATCTTGGAGAATTTGTTGCTCCAAAGTAACTGTTTTCTACATCTGTCCAGGTTGTTGTCCTGTTGTCTACTCTGTAAATGGGGGAATTGAAACTGCGCATTGCACCTGTCCAGGCTTTGACATCTTGATGTCCTGGCTCGATAATCATTTTCCCTTTGAAATCATTTTCCATGAGTTTCTTTATGAAACCTGCAATTGGTGCTGAGCCTTCTCCAGGGGTTACGTGCTCGTCAAAATAACCAAAATTATCTGTTATGTGGGCATGCCCAATCATTTTTTCTTTTGCCAATGATTCTACTTGCTTTCCAACCCAAGAATTAAATTCATCTGTACTTCCTTGAAAATATTTTCTCCATGTATTTAGATGGCCAATGTCAAAGGTTGCTTTGATGTGGTCTTGAGCTTTTTTTATTGCATCATCCTGAGAATGAACTCCTAGATTTGCCCCTTCTTTTGTTGGAGAGTGTTTTTTATCATCCCATAATTTTTCCTGCAGAACATTTCTTGATTTCTGGATTAATTCTTTTAATTCTTCTGGATGACTTCCATATCCCATTTCTGGGAAGATATTTTCCGGGGCGATGAATAAAGGATTTTTTCCATCTTTGTTTAATCCTTTTGCTTTTTCAGCATCTAATGCAAACATTGCTCCTCGAGCTAATGCATCTGCACTTCTCTCTACACCTATCTCTTCAATAGGCCTGACTCTGTTTAATTGATTTTGCTGGTCCTCTGCTCTTTTTGCAATAGCAACTGCTCCGTGTCTTAGGTTTTCTGCATGTCTTTTAGATGCATCTGTTCCTCTTTCTAATTCCTGGTCTGCCCATTGGAGATATCTGTCTACATCTCCTCTTGCCTGCAAGATTTCTCTTTCTGCATATTTATTGTAAAAATAAACTCCTGGATTGTCTTTGTATTTTTTAGTAAAATTTTCGTATTCTTGTTCTCCTCGTTTTTTGGCTTTTTCTTTTTCTTCAAAGAATTCTTTCTCAACTTCTGCATACTTTTTTTCTTTAAACATGATTTGACCTGCTTTATCTCCTGATTCGTGGAATTGTAATGTTTTTTGTCCGTTTTCATCTTTATAATCTGGTTCTAAAATTTTAATATCTCTCCTTAATTGGATAACTTGACCTGTGTCTGGGTCTGCTAGTAAAACTGGAGCGTGTAATTCTTCATCTTTGTATCCTTGGAATTTTTCATGCTGGTATTTGTAAATTGGTCTTGGGAATTCTCCTGTATGGACTACAATTGGACCTCCTTGAGCAACATCAGCTGCAAAATCTATTGTTCTTCTTAACTCGTGCAATCCTGATTCCTGGTCTTCTTTGTCAAATGCTCCTTTTCTTGCGTCAAAACCTGATAATGAGCCAACGCCCACTGTATTGTGTGTTGAGAGTTCTACTCTGTTAATTTTAGCTAATAATCTGATTTGCTCTCTCTCTTCTTTTGAGATTTGCTCTGGTGTAATGCTTCCTTGTCCTGCAGAACCTTTTCCTTTTCCTGTAAATCCAAGTTCAACCTGAGAAGCTCCCTGAAAAATTCTTGTTTTTAAAGATTCTAACTGGTCTTTAAATGGAGGGGTTGAGATTCCTACAATTGCAGGGCTTAAGCTGTATTTTTGTGCTGTTTCTTTATCCAGGGAATGCCAATAATCTGTGCTTAGTTTCATAGCAACCTTTTTTCTTTAAAAAAGAAAAAACTTTGCATCCATAAAAGAAATACAAAACTTTTCATTCTCAAATATTTCCTCCTCTTTTCATCTTTGATATAATCCTTTTTTGCCTTTATGATGAGCCTCGGTTTCTTCCTGCAATGATTTTCTTCCTAAATGATAACCTGAGGTTGCGAACTCTTCTTGTTTTTCCTTTACGCTTTCTTTTTGTTCGTATAATTGTGAAGATTTGGCTGCATATAAATTATCCCCTTTGTGCTTGCTGAAATATCCTTTTTCCATGTAACCTGATGATTCTTGAGAAGAGCCATATTTAACTCCTTGCTGTTCTTCCAATGGTTTTGGCTGAGTTTGGTGGATAATCTGTTCTATGTCTTGGGATTTGCTAAGTCTGGGTCTTTCAAATTGGTCGTCATTGTTTTTTGACATTAAGGTTGTCAGAATATCCCGCTTCCAGGAAGAATCATTGGAGAATTTTCCTTCTATTTCTTTTAATAGCTTATCTATCTCTTTTAACACTGCTGGATTTTTGTCTGTTTTTTCAATGTATTTCTGAAGCTGTAATAAATAAATATATTGGGTTTTTAGAGGATATTTTTCAAGTTCTTTCTTGATTAAATGGAATTGCTTGATATCTACCATCACAATCCCTTTTCTTCCAAGAAAAGGTCTTGTATCCCCAAAAGAACTGTGAGAGATTGTATCCTAAAAAACCTTTTCATTTTATTCCTTTCCATTTTCTTTTATATCCTTGGTTCTTTTGTCAAGAACAATTGTTCTTAAGCACACCAAGATTCATGGGAATCTTAGTATTTAAATACGACTTTTTTTCTATCCGTTTTCTTTTTTAAATACAATGTTTCACAAGTTGAACCTTGTTCAACGGTGCCCCGTTGAGGTTTCTCAACTAGGGTTTCTTTCTAAGGAAAAAAAATTGTTACCAAGCGAAGAGTCTGTTGCCTTTCTTAAAAATATCATAGACAAGATAGGTTGAGCTTTTTGCTCTTTTTTTTGCATCCCCTTCCTGGTCTTTGCTTTGCCATGATTTTAATTTTATCTTCTTCTCTTCTTTTTTCTCTTCTTTTTTTCCAGGCATCTTAAAAATATCTTTAAATCCAAATGTAAATCCTTCAAATGGATTAAAGGAGGGTTGTTTTGGCCCTTCTCTAATGAATTTTATTGCTTTTTCTGAATCGCCTTGTGTTTTTTCAAGGGCTTCTTTTGCTTTTGCCTCTGTTTCATTGGTTTCTTTCATTACTTTTTCAATATCTTCCTTGAATATTGGCTCTCCGGCTTCTTTTAGATATTTTTTTAATTCATCTTTTAAAGCATCCAATGAGCCTGTTACAGCTTCCAATAAATCCAGGTCTTGTTCTTCCAATGCCTGCTTGTATTCTTTTATTTTTGATTCTTCCAAAGAATAGCTTTTTATTTTGATTATTGATTTTCCTGTGTGGATTGCTCCTCTTTGATATTCCTGCTGATAAGCCATTTGAGGGATTGTAACGTAGAAGAATTCAATTCTTATGTATGCCTGATATTTTGCTTTTTCTTTTTTTTGTGAATCTTTCATTTCCCATTTGCCGATTAATTCCAGTTCCACTGTTGAGCTTTCAAATGCTGAAACTAAATATGGGCTCTCAGGGTCCTGCTTCATCTGCAATCTTTTTAGATTTCTTAGATACGGCCTTACCCAATCCATGTACATTTTTATTATATTGTAATGCTGTCTTAGATATTTTAGCATAAACCCTCGTCTTTGCCTTATTTCCTGCTCTGTTTTTACTTTCCAGATTAAGTATTGCGCGAGTTTTCTTCCAAGAACTTCCTCTATTTTCCTATTGAGAGTTGTTTTTCCTTTATCTTTAAAATTGTTTATTGCTTCTTTGATTGATGATTCTATCTCTTCTGCTTTCTTCGGGGCTGGATGAACTGAAAAGAATAAATCTGGCAGGATTGCAAAACCAACCTGGCTTCCTAAGCCCAGAACTGAAGTCGGATTTTTTGCTCCCCCTTCAACCATATCTATCCAGATGCTCTTCAATGCAACATCGTTGTTATCTCCTTCTTTGTAATATTCTGCCCTTTCATCCATGATTCTTAATTCCCTGACAATCTGGAATAAGTCCTTCACCATTTTTCCTATTGTTGCCATATACTGGGAAACTCTGTCCTGCTGAAGCCCTTTTCTCTGCTCTACAGAACCGAAATAGCTTGATGTTTCTGTTGCTCCGTAAACATCCTTGACTTTGATTACTTCGTCGCATTTTACGCCTGATGGCTGGCCTGATTTTAAGAAATTTAACAGCCAGAAATAATATCTTTCAACTCCTGCGCCAACCTCATCTACTTCTAAGTAATATTCCTGCATTGGTGTTCCAAGAACTTCCTCGGGTTTTTTATCTTCTGCCATATAAGGGCTCCCGGCGGCTCCCTTATGAACCCCCGGCATCCACTGCCCATTCACCTCTTAGTAAAGCTATTTATATTAGAACCTTATAAGCTTTTTTATGAAAGCCTTTTCTTTTTAAAAAGAAAACCCTTGGGAAAAGAAAACAATATGATACTAGCCTTTAGAAAAAACATCTATCTCCTGCTGATTCTTGGATTGGTGATTATTGATCAGATTACCAAATCTTATTTTGGATTTGTTAAAAATACAGGGGCTGCTTTTGGGATTTTGCAGGGATATAATTTATTGCTGATTGGGATTGGGATTATTGCCTTAGGTTTTTTTACCTATTCCTTCCACAGTCATAGACTTGCTTGCTCCTTGGTAATTTCTGGGATAATTGGAAATTTAATTGACAGAATATTCCTCGGATATGTTAGGGATTTTATTGATTTGAGGATTTGGCCTGTTTTTAATCTTGCTGACAGCTTTGCCGTTATTGGGATTGGGCTGTTGATTGTTGGGATGTTGAGAAAGAAATAAATAGCTGTTTATTCTATAATCTGTTATGCCTGAAGAAAACTTAAGAGCTGAATTGATAAATTCCCGCAGGTTGAGTAATCAAGCTGATTTATTAGATAGAGTTTGTTTCTTTATCTACGGAGCTTGTAGTGTGACGTTTTATCCTTTAATCGGGGGTTATTATGCTTTGCAAAGAGAACTTGCAAGAGCAAGATTCCCAGAAAACTTTGAGCATTACAGAATAAGCTTAGATGAAACAAACGAGTGTATTGTTTCAACATTTGAATCTATGAGAGAAGGTGATTACACTCCCATCTTGAAAAATCCTCTTGAGAATATTATAAAAATTTAAAGTTTCCTCGCAAAAACTTCTACCCATTCTTTTCCTTCGTCCTCGGAAATGATTGAATGAAGAATTTCAAATCCATTTTGCTTTAGAATATCCTCGAGCTCTATCTTTTCATAATACACATAGATTCTTGGCTGGTCATTATACTTATGCTTCTTTATTATTTCCTGACCTTCTCCTCTTTTAACCGCCAGATAAAGGATTCCTGATTTATCGAGAATCCTGGTAAATTCTTTGAAAACTTTTTCTGAATTTTCTCTTGGAATGTCTGCTAATGCGGCCATGCACCAGATTCCATGAAAACATTCCTTGTTGAATCTTGTCTTTGTGAAATCCATCACTTTGAATGCTCCTTCTGGCACTCTGCGTTTTGCCTCATCTATCATTCCCCGGGAGATGTCAATTCCAGTTATATCAAATCCTTCATCGAGGAAATATTCTACATCTCTTCCTGTGCCGCAGCCAGCGTCTAGGATCTTTTTTCCTTGAAGCAAAGAAATAAATTTGTTTAACTGATACTGGAGAAGCTTTTCTGATTTGTAATCGCCGTATAGTCTGGCGATTTTATCGTAAGCTTTTATTGCTTCTTTTATTTTTCCTTTTACAGCATCACCCATTGGAGATTATGTAGAAGGAGTAACTTAAAAGGCTTTTTATTTGCAGGAAGCTACAGCTTTTGCAACGGCATCTGCAACTCCAATGTCGAATGCTTCGGGGATTATTTTATCTTGGGATGGATTTTTTACTAGGGATGCCAGAGCTTCTGCTGCTTTTAATTTCATTTCATCTGTTATTTGTTTTTTTCCAGACGATAAAGCACCTTTGAAAACTCCTGGGAAGGCCAATACATTGTTGATTTGATTCGGATAATCTGACCTGCCGGTTGCGATGATTATTGCTCCGCCTGCTTTTGCCTGGTCGGGAAGAATTTCTGGGTCTGGGTTTGCCATTGCGAAGATTATTGCATGATTCATTGTTTTTACCATTTTAGATGACAGTAAGTTTTTAGAGCTTAAGCCTATGAAAACATCTCTTTGCTTCACTGCCTCTTCCAAATCTCCTGAAAGATTATCTTTATTTGTCAATTTTGAGATTTCTTTTTTTTCCTTGTTTAAATCCTGGCGTTTTTGATTTATGATTCCTTTGCTGTCCACCATTATTACATTTTTTATTCCGTATTTGAGAAGAAGTTTTGTTACTGCTATGCCTGCTGCTCCTGCACCGCAGATTGTTACTTTGATTTTTTTAATATCTTTGCCAGAAACTTTGCATGCGTTGATTAAGCCTGCTAAGACAACAATTGCTGTGCCGTGCTGGTCGTCGTGCATTACTGGGATTGACAATTCTTTTTTTAACCTCTCTTCGATTTCAAAGCATCTTGGTGAAGAGATATCTTCCAAGTTAATCCCTCCGAAGACAGGCTCGATTAATTTTATTGTTCGGATTATTTCTTCTGTGTCCTGAGAATTAATGCAAATTGGAAATGCGTCTAAACCTGCAAAGCGCTTGAATAGTATTGCTTTGCCTTCCATTACTGGGAGGGCTGCTTCTGGCCCTATGTTTCCTAAACCGAGAACAGCACTTCCATCTGTTATTACAGCAACCATGTTGCCTTTGGAAGTGTATTTGTAAACATCCTGCTTGTTTTTTGCTATATGAAGACAGGGTTCTGCAACCCCCGGGGTGTAAGCTGTTGATAAATCGTCTTTGTTATTTAATGGGACCTTTGATAGAATTGCTATTTTCCCTTTGTGCTTTTCATGCAATTTTAAAGCAAGTTCTTTATAATTTGGCATGTTGTTTGGATATTATGGCGGTATTTAAAATTAATTGGCTTGTAGTTGAGGAATCTGTGGGCTGTAAGGTGTTAAATGAAATGTGAATTTTTGTTTTGGCAATCTTAATGTATATTGCTCATTTTCAAATCCTTGTCCTAATGATGCTATTTCTCTAAGGTTTATTGCCATTCTTCTGTATGAGCTGCTTATTGAAGCTGGTTCTAATTCTTCTTGATAGTTATTAAGAAACCAGTTTGCTACTCTTGATATTCCCTGATCATGATTTACCATTAACACTTGTCTTCTTGGCTGATTTGATAATGTGTATAAATATGCCAGCAAGAACCGGGCATTTTTTGGTGAAACTATTCTCATTGCAACTTCTTGATTGGTATCTAAAACATCTCTTATTTCTCTTAATAATCTCCTGTCTTGATGAGTTATAACTCTGCTGTAAAAAGGATTGTAGGGCTCTTCTGAGTTGAAAACTCTTTTCATTTCCCTGCTGGTTTCTATAAAATCTTCTAAGCTTTTTCCGCGAAAGTCTAATGAACATGCATACTCTTCTAGCTCGGGTGTTTTATTATCCTGCTTGCCTATTTCTTCTCTTTTTAATTTTCCTAAATTTACTCCTCTTCCAAGTTCAAATAAAGCATTATTTGTTAAGTAAAAATCTATCTCTTTTTGTCTTAATGCGAATGCTAATGCCAGGTAAAACAAACCATCTATATAATTCGCATCTGTTAATCTTACATCCCCTTTTCTTTCACCTTCTCTTTCATTAAACCTTTGACTGCAAATTATTGCTGAAGTGTCCATAAGAAGTATTTTTCCTTGAGCTGTTTTTTCTTTTAATAACCCCAGGCGATAAGATACAAGTTCATTCCCCTTTAAATCTTGATTTGAGTTGTTCATTTTTATTCCTTTATCCTTATTCTGCGTTCTTTTCCTAGATAATTATGCAGGGTTCCTTGGGTTAGATTTCCGCAGCCAAGAAAATCTTCTTTGTGTTTGACCAGGACAAACCCTTGCAATTTTGATTCTGTTTTTATATCTTCTCCTGAAAACCATTGATTTGTTTGCTCTTTGTTGATTTCTAGAATATTTTTTGCTGCCTGCTTTCCAATTATTTGCGAGCCCTCAACTGATAATCTTAAACCTGGCTTATCCTGGTTAGCAAAATATAATCCTAGTGAATTAATCCTTATGCTATTTAAAGGGATTTTTTCTATGTCTCGGTTTGTTATGTAAATCCTTCCTTTTGGATTTTGAAGAAAGACGTAATCCAGCTTTAAATCTTTAATACCATAATATTCTTCCAGTTCTTCTAACAGCTTTTTTTTGTCTCTTGAATTGAATATTTTATAATTAAACATAAAAATTAAGAAGAAAAAGGGTTTAAAAACTATATCTTTATTGTGGTGAGCCTGGGATTTGTCTCAATTGTTCTGTAGAATAGATCTTTCACGTATGAATCTTGTCTTGTTCTTTCTAATATTTCTTTGTTTTTTAGCTGTTCTGACAACTCGTATCTTATGTAATCGCATGTTGAGTTTAATGCCAATACTGCTAAAGTGATGAGCAATATGTTTCTTACAGATGAGATCATACACTCTTCAGCCTCGGAAAGTCCTTCAAGAGTTTCTTCCATTTTAATATGGTCTTATTGTAAGTTCTTTAGTCTGTGGTATTTCTACCGGAGATGCTGCGAGGTTATAAGCTGTGGTTAAAATTGTTCCTGCTGCTACTGCTATAATAAAGTAGTCAACTGCCCTTCTTACAGGGTCTACATTTTCAGGTTTAACTCTTCCTCTAGGCTCTCTTTGATTTAATTTGTTTTCTAACATTTTATGCTACCCTCTCGTCTAATTTTTTCTTTTGCTGTGTTTTTGCTTTTTCTATTGACTGCTGAGCTTCTTTTTCCAAGTCTACTCCGAGGTCTTTTAAAGACTTAACGTGCATCTGCATTAATTGCTCAACAATCTGAATCATTTTTATTAATTCCTGCCTTTCTTTAGCAAGAGTTGTTAAAGAACCCTTGTGAAAGCCAACTTGTTCATCTTTTGATTGTTTTTGTTCCATCTTAATAATTCTTAATCTTTCTTTAATCTTTTTACTATGTTTTCTTCTAAACTTTCGAGCCTATGTACTTCATTATTCTCATCTCCGAGCCTTGTTACAGATTCTCCAATAAAAAAAGCTAGTCCAGAAAGAGCTATTTTGTCTATTTGTGGTTCGTCTCTGGTAGCAAGAAACACCCCATAAATTAATGCTGGATACTTAATTAATATCGTTCCTGCAAGACAGATTAATGACCCCTTTATTGTGTCCCCATAATCGATGTATTTTTTTGGTAAACTTTCTGAACTCATTTTAATCCTCCTAAATTTAACTACTTATTAGTGATAATTTGCATTTATAAAGCTTTTGGTTCTTTTGATAAATCAAACGCTTGTTTATAATCTGCTATAGAACAGAAATATTTATATACTTAATAGGTATATATTTATATCTATGGTAAGCAAAACAACCCAAATAATGCAAGTAGAAAAGAAAGAGTTCCAGCATTCCCCTACTCTCAATACGGTAATGATGATTGAAGATGTTTTGAAAAGGTCTGGAGAACTGATGACGATAGCTGAATTGAAAAGAAGGATTCCTCGAAAAGTTATGCATCGAACATTGATGCAGGTTCTTGATTATTTGCAGATGAGTGGGAAAATCGTTATTGGAACTAAAGGGGTTTTATGGGTGTTTACTGAGAGAAAAGAATTGGACATGCTTATCAAAAGAGGAACAGAAATATGAACAAGCCTGTAAGAGTAATCCTGGTTGATGATGCTGACGAATCTTATAAGAAATTAAATGATGTTGTCGGGGAACAGATTAAACAAGGCAAAGAAAATAGCGAAGAAATTCAACTGCTAAAATCTATTAAACAAAAAACAGAGTTTGTTAAGGCTAATCCATTTTACGGTGACAATATTCCAAAAAATCTTATTCCTAAAGACTATAACGTCGGGAATTTATGGAGAGTTGAACTTACTGGATATTGGAGAATGCTTTACACTATTAAAGGAGATCAAATAGAGGTTATTTGTTTTGTTCTTGATATTCTTAATCATGATGATTATAACAAAAAATTTGGGTATAGGAAAAGGTAAATAAAGGAGTTAATAAAAATAAGTAATATGGATGAGCAACTAATCCTTAAATATGTTTTGCAAAATGCTGTCAAGTACAATGGAAAAGCCAATGCTGGGGCGATAATTGGCAAGATTATTGCTGAGAAACCTGAGTATAGAAATGATATGGCTAGAGTTGGTTCATATATTAATCTTGTTGTTAAAGATGTCAATACAATGAGTCTGGGGCAGCAAAAAGATAAGTTGGAGAAACTGGCTCCTGAATTGTTGCAGATAATTGAAGAAAAGCATGAGAGGGAAGAGAGGAAGATTCCTGAACTGAAAAATGTTAAAGGAAAAGTGGTTATGAGGTTTGCTCCTAATCCTAATGGACCGATGAGTTTGGGGCATTGCAGGCAGGCATTATGGAACTGGTTTTTTTGCCAGAAGTATAAAGGAAAATATGTTTTGAGATTTGACGATACTGACCCTAAAGTTAAAGTTGCGATGAAAGAAGCTTATTCTTGGTTTGACCAAGATTTGAAATGGTTGGGAGTTAAACCTTGGAAGAGAGTTATCCAATCTAAAAGATTTACTATTTATTATAGGTATGCTCAAGAGCTGTTGAAGCAGGGAAATGCGTATGTTTGCACTTGCTCCCAAGAGGATTTTAAAGAACTTAAGAATAAAGCAATGGAATGTGATTGCAGGAACTTATCCAAGGAAATGCAGTTGGAACGATGGGATAAAATGTTTTCCAAGTATAAAGATGGGGAAGCTGTTGTTAGGATTAAAACAAATATTGGGCATGAGAATCCTGCTGTGAGAGACTGGGCTGCTTTTAAGATTTTTAGGAAATCCAAACATCCTCTGAATAAGAAAGCTAAGGTTTGGCCTTTGCTGAATTTTGCCTCTGCGATTGATGACTATGAGTTCGGGGTTACACATATTTTAAGAGGGGTTGATTTAAGAGTTTCTGATGAAAGACAAAAATATATTTATGATTATTTTTCATGGAAATATCCTGAAACAATGTATTCTGGCAAATTATTATTTTCAGGGGTTAAATCTACGAGTGAAGCTAAGAAGTTGATTGCTTCTGGAGAATTGTCAGGGTGGGATGACCCGAGATTAGGAACTGTGAAAGCGTTAAGAAGAAGAGGGATTCAAGGAGAAGCTATTGTTAATTACATAAAAGAGATTGGGATTACTCCTGCTGATACGCAGATTAGTTTTGACAAATTAACTTCTTGCAACAAAGAAATCATTGATAAGAAAGCTTCAAGATATTTTGCTGTTTTTAATCCTAAGAAGATTTCAATAAAAGATGCTCCTAAGATGATTGCTAGAATTCCATTGCATCCTGGAAATAAGAAGAAAGGGGTTAGAATATTGAAAACTGGAAATGAGTTTTATGTTCAGGATGTTGTTGAAAAAGATTCTTATTATAGGTTTATGCATTTGTTTAATTTTTGCAATCAGGACTATACGTCTAAGGATGTTGATAGATTATTGAATGCAAGAATGATTCATTGGCTGCCTGCTGGAAAAGATTTGGTGAAGATTGATGTTGTGATGGATGATAATTCTGTAAAATATGGGTTGGCTGAAACCGGGATAAAAAAAGTTAAGGTTGATGAGATTATACAACTTGAGAGGAATTTCTTTTGCAGATTAGATAAGAAAACGAAAGGAAAGATGGTGTTTTATTATACTCATAACTGAGTAGTAAGTTTTATAAAGGCTTTTTAATGGATTTGTATTATGGAAGCTTTTCTTTAGAAAAGAAAACCTTCAGGAAAAGAAAGAAAAATAAAATGGTTGAAACACAGGAGTTTTTAGTTCCTCTGGAACAGTATTTGAAAGAAGGAATTCATATAGGAACTAAATTCAAAACAAAGTACATGGAGAACTTTATCTATAAAGTTAGAAACGATGGTTTGATGATACTGAATGTTCAGGAGATAGATAAAAGA
>DATDZG010000033.1:0-20433 GCA_035288805.1 Candidatus Nanoarchaeia archaeon | reverse complement strand
GGAAATAAAATGCCAGAAACAATCCAGGTAAAATTAATTGAAGATGAAATGAAAGAATCTTACATAGACTATGCTATGTCTGTAATAACAGCAAGAGCACTTCCAGATGTCAACGACGGATTAAAACCAGTTCATCGCAGGATTCTCTACACAATGTACAAACAAAAGCTCTTCAATAACAAACCAACAAGAAAGAGTGCAAGAATTGTTGGAGATGTTCTAGGCAGATTTCATCCACATGGAGATATTGCGGTCTATGATGCATTAGTAAGGATGGCTCAGGATTTCTCTCTACGTTATCCTTTAGTGCAAGGCCAAGGTAATTTTGGTAGCATCGATGGGCATAGGGCAGCTGCAATGAGATACAGCGAAGCAAAGCTATCAAAAATAGCAGAAGAAATGCTCATAGATATAGACAAAGATACTGTAAAATTCGTTCCTAATTACGATGGCTCAACCCAAGAGCCAGTAATCTTACCATGCAGAATTCCAAACCTCTTAATCAACGGAACAACAGGAATCGCTGTTGGAATGGCAACTAACATTCCACCACATAATATAGGAGAAGTTACAGAAGCATTAATCGCAGCTGTTGACAACCCAGAAATCACTTTAAATGAATTAATGCATTATATCAAAGGCCCAGATTTCCCTACTTCAGGAAGCATAGCAGGAATATCAGGAATAAAAAAAGCTTATGAAAAAGGCAGAGGCCATATCCAAGTTAAGGCAACAACAAATTTTGAAAAGGGAAAAATAATCATAACAGAAATTCCTTACATGGTGAATAAAACAACCTTGATAGAGGCAATTGCTGAACAAGTCAAAGTAAAAAAAATTGAAGGTATTCGAGATTTAAGAGATGAAAGTGATAGAAAAGGAATGCGAATAGTTATAGAATTAAAGGATTCTGCAAACCCAGAAATTGTCCTAAATCAACTCTACAAAAACACTCAATTGCAAACAACATTCTCGATTATTATGTTGGCATTAGTAGCAGGCCAGCCAAAAATCCTAAGCTTGAAATCATTATTGCAATATTTTATCCAGCACAGAAAACGAGTTATAGTAAGAAGAACAGAATTTGAATTGGCAAAAGCAGAAGCTCGAGCCCACATCTTAGCGGGATTAAAAATTGCTTTAAGCAATATTGACGCAGTAATCAAGGATATTAAAGCATCAAAAGACCCAGAAGTAGCAAAGCAATTATTAATCAAAAATTACAAGCTATCTGAATTGCAATCCCAAGCTATTCTAGATTTAAGATTGCAAAGATTAACAAACCTGGAGCAAAACAAAATTCAGGAAGAATACAATGAACTAGTAAAATTAATTAGTGAATTAAAATCTATTCTATCATCAGAAATAAAAATTCTTGGAATAATTAAACAAGAATTAATCGAAATAAAAGAAAAATACCAAGATAAAAGAAAGACAAAAATTTTAGACCAGGAAGTCATTGACATAGAAGACGAAGATTTAATTAAAAAAGAAGATATTGTTGTAACAGCAACAAAAACAGGATATATTAAATTAACCCAATTAGAAGAATACAGACAGCAAAAGCGAGGAGGAACAGGAGTCATTGCGGCAGAAACAAAAGAAGAAGATGTTGTGGAGCATTTATTTGTAACCTCAAACCACAATTACTTATTATTCTTCTCCAATCTAGGAAAGGTCTATTGGTTGAAAGCATATAAAATCCCTCAAGCAGGTAGATATTCAAAAGGAAAAGCAATAATCAATTTAATACCTTTAGAAGAGAAAGAATTAATCTCCGCAATCTTGCCTATTAAAGAATTCAATGAAAAACAATTTATCATGTTCGCCACGAAAAATGGTAAAGTAAAGAGAACATCATTAACAAAGTTCTCCAACCCAAGAAAAGCTGGTATCAAGGCAATTACCTTAGAAGATAATGATGAATTGGTAGAAGCAAGATTAACCCCTGGTGTATTGCACATGATTATAGGAACAAAATACGGGTTAGCAGTTAAATTTGATGAAAGAGATGTAAGAATCATGGGCAGAACAGCTTCAGGTGTTCGAGGAATAAGATTAAAAAAAGGCGACGCAGTCATAGGAATGGAAATTGCAAAGAAAGATGCAACATTATTAACAATTACAGAAAATGGAAATGGTAAAAGAACAAACATGGACGAGTATAGATTAATCAAGAGAGGGGGAAAAGGGGTAATAAACATCTTAACCAAGCACTTAAAATCATCTTCAAAGAACTCAAATGTAGTTGGAATTAAAACAGTTATGGATGACGATGAAGTCATGTTCATTTCTCAAAAAGGAGTTATTATCAGAACACCAGTCTCAGGAATTTCAACCATTGGCCGAAACACCCAAGGAGTAAGATTGATGAAATTAAAAGAAGGAGATAAAGTAAACTCTCTAGCAAGGGTCATAACAGCAAACAACGATATGCATCATCATAATTAAAATGGAAGAAGAAAAATGAATAAGCAAAAACTTACTATGTATCTAGGAACAACACAAGAGAGTTATCGGAATCTATCTTGTATGAGGGGCACGAAAATTTTATTTGATAAAAAGAGAGAACCAAGGCTCAACCATCCGGGATTTTACCATGAAGATGAATTTGATGCTGCTGCAACCGAAGCTTTTTGCCGTGCTGATAAGATAGAGTTTATAGAAACTCCCGTTGTTTTAGAAGGCTATGTAAGAGAAGATATGGTCAATTCCATTAATCATAGATTATTCCCCATTGAAATGGTTTGGAGGATTAAACAAGAAGTAGATTGGAGAAGATTATTAACAACTCCTATCCCTCAGAGAGGAGACCTCAATCAATATTTTGATGTATTAGATGCAAGAGTGCTTTTAGAGGAAGGAAAGAAATAGAAAATGGCACAAATTTATATCAAGAGCATTATCATTCATTTTACAAACAAGAAAGATAGAATTTTTTAAAGGAGCAGCAGGTGTAAGATTAAATGGCAAAGAAAAGAAGAAAAAAACAAATTGATGAGACATCTGATAAACTCAAGAAACATCTGCATGAAGGAGGGTATGAGGTTGTAGATGCAACTGCATTCTTTAATGGAATTGACGAGCTCTATCGAAAACCAACAGTAGAACAAGTAGTTCAAGAAGAACTCCCAACAATCCTAAATATTGACCAAGATATCTTTATTAGGAATCAAATTGATATAAGCAACACCTCAAATCTTTTATCAAGACTCTATCATGGAAAAGACTTAGAGAACGCTTCATGGCAGTTTAAGGTTGGATTCAGGCATATCAGATTTTTCCTCAGAGATGCACCGGAAGAAAAAGAACAGCTAGAATACACAATAAAAAACTTAAAGATTATTCTTAATGGAATGCTTGTCAATGAAGAAATTTTGGTGCAGCTCTATAGCAAACAAGGGGTTTCTTATGATAGTTATATAAAATTTAGAAAAGAATTAGGAGAAAAATATAACGCAAACTAATTTAAAATGATTAATGAAGAACCAACCCAATTAATTTGCATAAGACCCCACCACATCAGCACGTTTGTTCAATATCACATAAATGGAAAACTTATCCAAGAGCATGAAGCTGAAAGATATGGATACGGGGCAGGGTTTGTTAAAGAAATGCGAAACTTGTTCTCTAAGCTAATTTCCAAAGATGACATTTGTGTTTTAATAACAGATGGCTCTCATGGAGATAGTATCTGTGGGTTATGTAAAAAAGACCAGTGTACAACCCACAATAACCCAGATGATTTAAACATTTGGAATGGTTCAGGAATGATTATGCAAACTACAAGATTTCAAATTGGCAGAGTTTATTCTTCTAAAGAATTTCTGGAAAGAGTCAGGGGGCTTTATCCATTTAAAACACCAGGAGATATTAAACTAAGTTAAAATGGCAGAGGGGATATTTAGCAAAGATAAATCCGAAGTAAAAAGAGCATTACTTAATGGCATGGTTCATTGTGCAGAATATGTGGAAGAATATTATGAATCAGGTTACACCCTTACGCATTTTATTTTTTTAGATGGATGTCCAGATGCATTCAGACCATCTGTGGCTGATAAATTCTTATTCGGCAAACTTATTGACAATATAATAGACAACATAATGTCCGAGGATAGAAGAATAACTAATCAATGGGTATCAGGTATGTCTATTTTAGGTAGGTATTATTATCCCAATTATAGATAGAATTAACATGGCAAAACTCCCACCACAAGATTATTACAAATCATTTAATAATATAATAGGGCGTAATCCAGACCTAAGTGAAAAATTTCTTTTTAGAAAACACTTATCAAGTCTGCCAGAAGAGTCTATGTCAAGAGCTTAAAACACCCACGCATTCAACACCATAAATCCTATCCCAATTCCAACAACGGTAAAGTAAGCAGCTTTATTCCAGATAAATATTTTCTTCCCATCCAAATTCCAAACAGGAATCATATTAAACAAAGCCAGCCAGGTATTTATTGCAAATCCATACTGCCCAATTGTCTGCAATAATCCAGTAGAAAAAATCAACAAAGGCAAAAACAGCGCAGCTAAAATCAAATTAACAATCGGTCCAGCAACGCTTATTCTACCATTCCTTACAATTCCAACCTGCCCTAGAATAAACACGGCTCCCGGAGCAGCAACAACCCATCCAGTAAGCAAAGCCAAAACAATCATAAAAACCAGCATAATATTCCAAGCCCTAAATTCAGCCCACAATCCATATCTTATAGCAACAATCTTATGAGCAAGCTCATGCAATAAAAATCCCACTCCCACAGTTAAAGCAGCCAAAATAAAGCTATAAATAAAGTCAACACTCCAAATCTTTGCAGTTCCAAGCACAATGCCAAATGCAATACTTATTGCCAGCCATGCCTTAATCAAATCTCTAATCTCTTCCCTAGAGAACTTTATTTTCCTCATGCAAATAAGAAAAAAACAACACTTTTAAATGTTTTCTTATTCTCCTAAACACATCGCAAGACAAACCCCCCAGATTCAGTATTATAAGATTGGTGAATTATTCTACGGAGCAGCAGCAAATGAATTAGGGGAATTAGTAGATACTTTCTCAGAAGGAAATAATCCCGAGGATGTCGGGAGGTTTCTTAAAAAATACATTGACAATTGGCCAGACTCAGTAAGAATCAATGGTCAAAATGGCTCAGGAAGATTAAACCCTGATGAAGAAAAAAGATTGCGAATAGCTTTAGGATTCTCAGAGTAAGATTATCACTCCAGCACAGCATAACCAATCAAACGCCATCTGCTCCCAATATTCCTGGAAATAGTTACTCTATCTCCTTTATCAGCGCAAACAGGCAATCTCAATCGAACGTGAATCTGATTCTTTTTAAGCTCATCAACCAATCCAACAGTTGCAGCAGAATTAACATTCAGCATCAGCATCTCTGCCTTTTTAATAGGCTCAACAACCAAGTCATCTTTAGCTCCAACAACTCGTTCAAGCAACTTAGGTTTTAAAGTCAATTCATGATATACAACAGGAGATTTTCCCTTCAAGCTTACAACACTTCCAGTTAAATTATCTGATTTAACAATGCTTGGGTCAAGTTCAGTCAATATTCCCACAGACCCGCCAGGATGAATCTCTTTAACAGATTCTCCTCCAGTTTTAAAATCAACAATCTTTGTTTCCAAACTCAGCCATTTCCCATCGTCCATTTTAAATCCAGGCTTAATCTCAATAACATCATTAACTTTTAATTTGCCTTGTTTTAAAGCCCCTCCCAAAACACCACCTTGTAATTTATCAATATCAGCCCCAGGCCTGTTAACATCAAAACTCCTTGCAATGTAAAATCTTGAATCTTTGTTATTATCTCTCTCAGGAGTTTTAATTAATTCCTGAATCGTATTTAACAAAGCATCAACATTAATTTTATGCTGGGCAGAAACAGGAATTATTGGAGCATTTTCAGCAATCGTCCCTTTAACAAAAGTCTTAATGTCCTCATAATTCTTAATAGATTCTTCTTCACTAATAAGGTCAATTTTGTTCTGCACAATAATAATATTTTTTATTCCTGTAATATTCAGAGCCATCAAATGCTCTCTTGTCTGTGGTTGAGGGCAAACTTCATTTGCAGCAATCAATAACAAAGCTCCATCCATGATTGCAGCCCCGGATAACATGGTAGCCATCAATGTTTCATGTCCAGGAGCATCGATAAAGCTTATTTTCCTGATAAAAGTATTTTTCTTGTTTCCAGTCTTCTCATCGATAGTAAATCCTTTGTCATCCTTGTAAACAGCGACATCAGCGTACCCCAGTCTTATTGTAATCCCTCGTTTAACCTCTTCAGAATGAGTATCAGTCCACTTGCCAGAAAGAGCTTCTAATAAGGTAGTTTTTCCGTGGTCAACATGCCCCACTAATCCTATATTTACCTCAGGTTGACTTGCATTTTTTGATTCTTTGTTTTCCTTATGTTCCATATCGTCTTTCTTTCCCGAGGGTTTCTTTTCAAAAGAAAGGCTCTCAGTCATATAAAAATTCTTTAAATTTGTGGTTTTTAAGCTTTTGGTTGATTAATCCCGAACCTTCCATTCCCCATTATCAAGATAAAGAATAAAACCCCCTGCATAACCAGCACAAGCTCATCAGCAGTTTTCTCAGGAGGCACACTAGGATAAAAAGCCCTAACATGATAATTCCATCCATGCTTAATACTCTCCTCCAAAAACTCCATAATCTTAGGGGTAGAGTAATGAGCATCTTCAGCTTTCATAAAACTAAGCTGTACCAAATCAGGAATTTCTGACACTCTTCTAATCACAGGAATTTCAGCTTCAATTTTCTCTAAAGAAGCATCACATTTAAAAAATCCATAAGCTTTTCCCATAAACCTATCGTCAAAGAGAGGTTTTTAAAAGTTTGTATTAACACCTAAAACAAAAAGTTATTTACTTTCGTTAAGCTCACACCAATGAACTGACATTTGCAAAGGGGTTTCTTTAATATCTTGGGTAAGATAAAATGCTACTCCAAAATCAGTAACATAAAAATATCCAGAGAATTGACCATTTCCTCCTCTGCTCTCGTACCGAATAGGTTTATGAACAGCATCTGCAGCACATCTTCCAGGAATATAAGTCTTAGTAAATTTAAACTCATCCTCATGCATCTCCCCCTTAAATTTTGCGCTCCCTAAGCAGTCTTCAATGCTTCCACTCACACAACCATTCTGGTATTGCTCCTCAATAAACAACTCAAAATATCCTTCCGTAGGGTCCATAACATCCCAAATCCCAACATAATCTGGTTTTTTATCAGATATTCTCTTCCCTTGAGCAGCCCTCAACATCCTATTCAAGCTCTCTCTTTCGTATGCAACTTCAAGGTCGGGAATGTCTGATGATAAAAAATGAGAAGTTGGAAATCCGTATTCAAAATCCCATCTCTCTGTTGCATACTTCTCAAAAGAAATACCTAACCAATCAAAAATTTCTTGTTTATGAAGCATCCAGTAATCGCTATGCCCTACACCAACGATAACATCATCCAAATTATTCTTCTGGATTGCACGAAGAAAGGCATCATCCCTATCAATCTCATGAATCTTTCTCGTAAGAAGATGAGCTTTTCCGTTGCTCGTGTTGTGTTGAACAAGTCGTCTATGATAGATTGATTCAGAGTCTCCCTTATGAGAATAGATATTTCGCGTACTTCTTTTTGCAGCAGCTATAACTGCTCGATTATACTCTTTCCAAGTTTCCACATCTTCAATAAAAAAAACTTCATGTCCCAAATCTTCGCATTTTCTTCTCAAGACATCCCAATAGAGATCAGAACTATGATTAAATCTTGGTCGTAACTCACGGCACGCATCTTCTCCAAGAGCAGCTAAATCAATATCAATTTCGCGCCAATCTCCGTGAGAAAGCGATTCCAACCCAATCCTTCTTTTCCCAGGCAATCTTTCCAAAGCTGAAAGAAAACCATTGCTAGGAGTTAATACGCAATTCTTAGTCCCCATTATCGAAGTAATTTCAAAACTGTGAGTAACCCCATAGACATGAACCATAAGTTAATAAAAACCTAAAACTTTAAAAAGAGATACGGTGTTTACACATTCCTAGTTTCTTTTGCCTTAAGGATTAGTCACAAGTTCCTTGAACTGTCAAGAACCATTGTTCTTGAACACACCAAATTCTTTCAGAATTTTAGCGTTTGACTATTGTTCAAGTCTTTCAGACCTTGAACTAAAGAAAATGCTTATTCTAGATGTTTCTTAATCATCTTCTCATGCTCAGACAATCCTAAAATCCCACCAATAATCCCAAACAAAGGCCCAATCAGCAATCCAGAAGCAAAATTCAATCCAATTATGCTTGTGCATAATAGCATCACACTTCCAGAAAAACTATGATGTTCTTTTCTCAATAAGAAAACAGAAAGAATCATCAACAAACCGATAAGCAAGTGCATAAACACACTGGCTCCCAATAAATCAAGATTCAAAGCCCCTGCAAAAGAAAGTCTCCAAAGTAAATACAAACTAACCAATAAAGTAATCACCCCTCCAATCAATCCAAGCAAATAAGAATTTCTTGTTAATCTTAAAATATTTCTATGTTTCAATCTAGAATTATTAACCACTCTCTTTTTAACCATAAAAGCAATATCTTTAATGCGTATTTAAAACTTTTCTTTCAGATTTTTTAGTGCAGGTTTCACGAGGCGGCACATCGCCTGTGCCCATTAAGCTAACTCAATTAGGGTTTATTAAAAAAAGTGCTAAGCAACTAAATCAGGATAATGCAAATATCCTTTGCATCTTAAATCAATGTAGGGATGAACAAGCTCAACATTAAGCTCAAGTCTGGCTTGAGAAGTTTTTAACGCCAAATTCCTTCCCTGTAACCCCCTAACATCTAACAGAGAAATTCCAAAGTGATGTAAAGAATCATCAATTTCGCTAAAAAATTCTTTAATTGTTTGTCCTTTTAAAACATCTCCAAATCTCATATCTTTAAGAGCTGAATTATCTCCCGCAACAATATCCATCCATCCAAAATCTTCATATTGTGCTCGATAGGACCCATAAGGTGCATTGCAAAAGAAATTATTTAAAAATCCATTAAGCGCAAAACCCATACAATCTTCAGTTTTTCTAAATTGTTCTATCTCTCTTTCTAAATCTTCTTTAGTATACCTAAGAACTCTTGGAAGCATTATCCCCCGGATTCATTTCATCAACAGGCATTAAAGAAGATTGAATCAAGCTATCCAATCCCGTTTTTAGCTCCTCACATCTTTCTTCAGAAAGCATATCTTCATTTCCTAAAGGCGTAATACGATATGTCGTTGATGCAACCTGATAGGAAACATTAGACCAATCAACAGCCCAGCTTATTAAATATGCAGAGGTAAGAGTATAACGTCGATGGGGGTGATCTTTGAGCAACACTCTTTCGACAAAGTTAGAATTACTGGTCGAGGTTTGGCATCCTAATTGTTCTGTTAAATAGCTGCATGCTCGAATAACGTTCAGGTAATCTCTTAGAACAATCGTAGACATGGGATAAGGCGAGGATTTCATCATTTCTCCTTAACTTCTTTTTTATCATCGTGTTTCTTTTCAGAGGGTTTTTCGTTTTTCCCGAGGCTTTTCTTAAAAGGCTCTTCTTTATGCTCTTTCTTCTCTTCCTTTGCTTCAGCAACATTCTCATCATCTTTCTTTCCCGAGGGTTTCTTTTCCAAAGAAAGGCTCTCTTCTTTGCCAAATAATTTGGCTAAGGAATCCTTGCCGTATTTAACAGCTTTAAAATTCAATTGAGCTGTATCCTGAACAACAATATTCCCGCAAACAGTTTTCCTGGCTTTCTGCCCTTTTTTTAATCCTCGAGCTCCAACACCAGAAGTAACCAGAGGTTTCCTTCGAGCAACCCCATCAATGTCTCTTCTCATCGGAAATCCAGCCTTGTCACTCCCGCCAGTAATCTCAAATTCATATCCAGATAATCCAAGCACATTTCCATCAATTTTTTCTTTAAGTTTCTTCCCAACAAAATCAGCATTATCAGGAAGAGTTTTGGCATAGCTTTTTCCATTTTTCCCATCGTTAACAACAATCTTTAATTCCATATTCTTTTTCCGCAAACGCTTTTTTCTAAAAAGGGTTTATTAACAACAATCTTTAATTCCATAGATAACTTGCTCCAAAAGCATTTTATAAGCTTTTTGTTTGTCTGTTTCTTTTATTTTCCAAGGGTTTTTTTCTCGCTAATCTGTCAAGAACAACTGTTCTTGAGCACGCCAGATTCTGCTGAATCTTAGCGTGTCCTTGACAGATTGCACACCAAAATCCCAAAGGATTTTAGTGATTCTCTGGGGATTTTAGTGTTTAAATACAACGTCATTCTGTTCTTTTTATGGATACATCCTTAGTTCTTTTTTAAATACAATGTTTTTTCCACAAGTTCATTGCAATGAACTGTGGCACAGTTGACGAGTCAACTTGTGCTTTCTAAGAAAAAAAATTGTCTAGACACCCCACACCATATTTGTTTTTCTTTTAATATCAGCTATCTCTTTCAATAAATTAATTTCTCCAGGTTTCAAAAACTTTTTCATCTCCTTAAAAGCTTTAAAATCCTGTTCAGGAATATCGCTGTACATTATTAATCCTTCAAATACTTGCCTTCCAACAGTTACCCCTGGAAGAGAAACAGCAACTTGTTTTCCTTCATAAACATCATTGACATTCTCACCATCTTCCTGAATGCTCTTAACCTCTGTAATTTTCTTGCCATTATCATCCATAACAGGGATGCCCACTTTCAACATCCCAACCTGAACATCAACGCCAACAACAGCAGGATTATTTTGCCTAAACACATACCCTGGAATAATTCTTAATTTGCATGGTCTGACCAATTTTTCAATCTTCTTAGCCTCCAGTTCAGTTTTCCTAGTATCATACCACTTCTTATAATTCTCAACAATATGATAAATAACATCTCCAGTAATAACCTCAACACCTTCAACTCTTCCAGGATTAATATTAAACCCAAGGATAACTTGGTTTAGCTCATCCTCAGATTTAGCTTCAGCAATATCTTTCTTGCAGATTTCTCCAACACTTGCTCTTTTAATTTTTACATCTTCTTTTCTCAATAAATTAATCAGGGCTTCCAAACTTCCCAAAGATTCAGCTTTAACCACAACACCATTGGAATCCATCTCCAAAACAACCTCTCCAACTTCTCCCTGCACAATTTCTTTTGCTTGTTCAAGATTTTTATTTCCAACAATAAAAGGCATTCCAGGCAGGGCATTTTTCAACTCCGCAGCTATAACCCTCACACAAGCAGCAGCATCCACTCCTTGGACTTGAACATTCCCACAATACAACCCTCTAACTTTTGTAACCAAAGCCTCATCCAAATTGCCAATAACAAGGACATCATTAACATTTAATCTTCCATCATACAGAATAACATCAAGAACATTCCCAAAGCCTTTTTGGTCTTTAACCTCTAAAATAACACCCTTTCCAGGTTTTTCAACCTCAACTTGCAATCCCTTCTCAAGAAATTTTCCAGCCAGCCCTGTTAAAACCAAAAGCAATTCAGGAACCCCTTCTTTTGTCTTGGCAGAAACAGGAACAATTGCAATTTGTTTTCCATAATCTTCAACCCTATCAAACCTTTCAGCATTAAACCCTTTGTCATATAATTTGCCAACAATCTCATAAATCTTGGTATCCAAAACTTGCACAATTTCATCACTCTGCAGATTAATATTCTTCATCAGCCCATTATTTTTTCTTTTCCATCCAGGCAATAAATCAACTTTATTCAGAGCAACAATAAAAGGAGTTTTATACTGCTTCAAGATATCAATAGCTTCCAAAGTTTGTTCCAATATCCCCTCATTGATATCGACAACCAAAACAGCGATATCGGCAAGGTTCCCTCCACGTTTTCTTAAATTAGTAAAAGCAGCATGCCCAGGACTGTCAATCAATAAAAAACCAGGAATCTTCGCATTTAATCCCTGCATCAACACCCCGCAAACAGTTTTTACTCTCTGCATCCCAACATTTACAGCACTGATTGTCTGAGTAATCTGCCCAGCTTCCTTATCCAGAATATGCAAATCAGAAATAACCTCGATTAATCTGGATTTGCCATGGTCCACATGTCCAGTAAATAAGCATATCAATGCTCTTGTCTTTGTCATTTTATCCTCAAGCTTCATTAAGAAAGAAGCCATCAATAAGTAACGAAAAAATTAGTTTTTAAGTCTTGTGCTGACTACACAATTCCGCAAGATTGTAAAAATTCAGATAATTTTCCAATGCTCAAAACATCCTCTTTCTCAAGAGGCAAATTAACTCTTTTTTCAAGCATGCCTGAAAATCTATCCTGAAGAGATTTTCTTTGAGTTACAATAGAATCTGAAACAGAAGGATAACCTACAGAACGCGGTGCAATATCCGAGGGTTCTGGAAAATGAATCATGCTCTGATGATAATCATATCCTCTTTCACGAGGAGGAAAACGATTTTGTTTATTCATTTTAGGATCATCTGAAGCTCTTCTTCCCATATCAGACAGACGGGTAATAAAAGACAACAAGAAATATTCTCTCAAGAATTCAGCCTTATCTAAACCGTGAGATTTCAAAAAATCAGCATGGGAATCATAAGCACGAGAAACAAAATCAGCCTCTTCTCCCAAAGTTAATTCAATAAGATGTGAATTCAAAAATCTTGTTAAATCATGAGCAGGATGCCCCATCATGGTGCGTTCAGCATCAATAAGATAAGACAATTTAACCCCATTAGATCCAGGACCCCCTCTTAGATTGTTAGGATAAGCATCCCCAAGAATATAAACATCCCTTGATTCATCAAGCAAAGGCGCAAGAAAATGTTTAATAATTCCGGAAAATTCATTTTGAGAAAAGCTTTTTCTTTTTGCATGAGATATTTTCATCTCAGGAATTTTAAACAAAAATTTAAGCAATCTTTCAAAATAATGCTGTGAACGCTGTAAACCATAATGTTTTTGCCTATTATGAGGAGAATAAACTGAAAAAGAAGGTTCTATTTTAATTTTTTCATCAAGATGCAATGTTCCCTGGGTAAAAAAATCTCCAATAACCCTGACTCCTGATTCAATAAGCTCATTTTTTTCATTGGTTAAAATCTTTTGAAACTCATGAACCTTTGCAGAATGTCTGATCTTTGCTTCAGGAGTTTTCAAATAAGATTGAGATTTGCGAAGTGCTAACAAATCAATGTCAAGAGAATTTCCCATTAAAAAATCCATCAAAAGATAATGTTTCTCAAATCCCCTGTGGGCAACAGTGAAATAACCTAAAGCAAGAGGGGTCCTTAACCCAGCCTCTCTCCAAAATAGCATTTGGTCATATTGGTATTTTACACTCTCCTCAGGAGGCATAGTCTGACTATAAGAAATATCATTAGGAGTATCACCCTTCCACCCTACTTTTAAGAATAAATAAAAAGCGTTTCCATGGGTGTCCCTCAGTTCTATTTTCTGGGAATTTCCTTTTATTTGTATTCCTTCAGGTTCATTCAAAGTAGGAATCCTTGTAGAAGCAATAGAATTAAAATCAAAATGCGGATATCTTTTTGCAAGATACGCTAAATTTCCCCCTTCTGTTAATATTCTTGGATAATCAAAATTTGGCCCAATCACATAATCCTCTCTATCAATCCTTTGTTTAAGAGAATGGCCATTCATTCTCTCCTTCTGAGCTAAAGAAATTGTTTCCATATCTAGATTAATAAATAATTTAAACCCCTATTTTAATCGAACCCTTAGCTTTAAAAAGATTGTTATTCTTTCTTAACTATAGACTCTTCTAAGGATATTATGGATCGATGAAATAACATCTTTAAAGCTCTCTAAAATTATGGGTACTTGCTTAACCCCCCAATATTTTTCATGATGCTTATTGCAAACATCAGCAAGCCTTCTCTTATTTAATGACAGGTTATAAGCAGATTTTACATCGCAGGTATAATAAGTTTTTAATGTTTCTTTGTAAAAACTCTCGATTTCTGTAAAAATTCTAAGCATATCTGAAAAGGTTTTTGCATCCTTTCTAATTCTTCCCATTTTTCGCGATATCCTTTTTATTCCATCAGCAACCCTTTCAATATTCAGCAGGGTATCCCAAGCATTGAGAATGTATTTTACATTCATTTGGTTTTTTTCATTAGCAAGATGAGGGCATTCAAGTGTAAACCTCATATTCCTCATAAGAAGATATACGAGTTTATTCACCTGATCATCACGTGAAGCTATATTTTCAGAAATGTCTTTCTTTGGGAGAAGCTTAATATCTTCCATCATAGATTTAATAATAACATCAATTTTACGGAAAATTTCTTCATATGAAACTTCACCCAAATCTATAAAATCTCTTAGGACGATACCTCTAGAGTTTTCCTCCACTATCTCAAAACCCATTAAAGTTCTTAAAACATCCTGAATCTCTTTTTTGAATTTATGAATATTCTCCCCATCAATTTTTACAAGATTATAGTTATTTATATAACAAGATATAATCTCCCTTTTTAATTGAGTGGCTTCTTTCCCTTTGAGTTCAATAACAATCTCCTTCTTATATTCTGATTTTTCAGTGCTGCCTATAGAGAGTATAAGTTCATTATTTAGGCTTTCATTAACAACAAGATTGCTCCCTTTAGAAAGTTTATTTTTTGTAATCCATCTGCTTGGCAGGCTAATAACATAAGAGCTGGTTCCAAATTTAATTAGTTTTCTATGATTTTCCATAACCCCCCTGTATATGTTTTATATGGAATATATAGAGTAACTATATATATTTAAAATTTTCCATTACCTTAGGTGAGGAAAAATGAAAATGAACAAGAAGAAAAAATCATCAGAAGAGTTTGAAACCCAGGATTTCATGGAAGAAGATGTCTACACAGGCTCTGGAAGAGAAGACTTGCTGGACAGCGACGAAATCAACGACTGGGAAGCAGGATTTATGGAAGGTTACGAAGAGTAATTCTTTTATTTTATTTTTCTAGAGAAAGTTCTGTCAATTTTTTTAATATTAATATCTAAATGCTTTCTGGTAAATTCTCTCCATAAGCTTGGGCATAATAATGAATATTCCTTCTCAATTCTTGAATATGATGACTTAAACAATGCCTCCTTTCTAAATTTTTAAGAAGCTTCCTTCCCGAATCTATAAACAAATAATTACCTTCCCCTCCTGCAAGCTTAGATTGCATTGCAACATCCTCATCCCCCTCAAGTTTTCTTAATCTTTCAAGAAGCTTCCTCAATCCCACACTCTCATTTTCGTTTAAACGCATTCTTGTAACCCCCAGCCACCCTGAAGAACGCTTTAATATTCTAAAATCTTCCACAATTGGAAGATAGTCATACAAAGAAGAGAAAACATCTGGAAATGCTTCAACCCCCTTAAGAAGTTCGCCCTCTTCCATCGATAATAAATAATGCCCGTATAACATATCGGTGCCTGAATCTATCTTACTTATAAATCTTTAGCAAGCCTTTCCAAGAACAAAAACTCTTTTATTTTTTCCTGCATAATGATTTATATAATGTATATATCTTTTTAATTTTTTATTTTTAACTATAACCAAAGAATTTTCAGAGCATGGAATTTTGATAGCATCCCCATTGTCATCTCTGTAGCAAATCACACCCCCAGATCCAGGATTCCAGTTGTTTGTCAAATCAAGAATAAACTCATAATTGTTTTTGCCATGCAGCAGCCAATAATCTTTATGTCTAAGAGAATAAGCTTTAATTTCCATCGCAGGCAAACCAAAAATATTAAGCAAAAATTCTTTAACATTTTCAGACAATTCAAATTCAGCAGAACTAAGTTTATATTCCATCAGATTAATTTCATGTTTATATCTTAGATTTAAAACATTCTTTTTAATCTTTTTATACTCTTTATTCAATAAAAAATCGTTCAAAACAATTATTCCATTTTTAGATAATTCTCTTTTAATCTCGCTAATATTCTCTTTTTTTAAATAAAGAGGATTAATCATTTTTAAATCCACCAAATTCGCGATAAACTTTCTTTTGTTTCCCAAAGGTTTTTTTCTTTTGTAAAGAAAAAAAGGCTTCATAATACCATCCTGACAGGGCAATTCTCTGTTTATTAACAACAACCTCAGAAACTTCATGGAAAGATTTTTCAGAAACCTCAAATATAGCAAATGTATTAAACCTTGAAATAATTTCTTTTTCAATCTTCAATGGTTTTCCATCATTACTAGCAAAAAGATTTAAACTCCCGCCTTCATTCTCTTTAAAATTGCTCAGATACACATTAAAAGCAATTTTCCTTCCCTCAAGTTTATCGTCGTGGCACAACAAGTAATCCGTGTCTTGATAAACACTTCCAAACAAATCTATTTTTCCTTTTTTTAATTTGAATCCAGTAATATCAGAAAGATAAGAAATAAAATCATTGCTAATTAAAAAATCTCTAAACTCTTTAATCTCCTTGCAGGAAGAAAAATTCAAATCATTGGTTTGCATAAACTTAAACAAATCACTCTCCTTTTCATACAATTTTTCTTTGCTCAATCCTTTTAATAACTCAATAATCTTCTCTCTAAGGAAAAAATCTTTTAAAACAAAATGAGGAAAAGGCTTATCTTTTCTAAACATTTTAGCAATTTTATCCCTCTCTCTACCCTCAAGATACTTTTCCTGAATAAATTCTTTTAATGAAAATTTCATGTTGTTTCTTTACTCCTTAAGGCTTATAAAAATGTTTGGAAGATATGAAAAACAAGATTAAACAAACACCCTTAATATTATAAAACTTAAAAAGAGTTAAATATTTAAATAGAAAAATGTTTTAATCCTTATGCAAGAAACAATAACAATACCGAAATTTGAGTATATTCAGATGAGGCGTGAGATTACGATATTAAGAAATACCTCTCTCTATAAAAGACTTCTGCAATTTGAGAAAAATCTCAAAGAAGGAAGGATGTTTACAAGAAAAGATTTAGGGTTTTAGCGAAAAAAGATTTCTTGCTTTTTCAATTAGTTTATGAACAGTTTTCTTTTGCTTTTCTTCACTAGTTTTCATCTCATATTGAAAAAGGTATATTTGATTAGAATATTTAATATGCTTAAAATATAATCGGAGAGGGGGTCTTTTCAGTTTCATTTCATAAATAAAAAGGTGGGAATCAACAAGTTTACCAGCATCTGGACCTTTATCTTCAATATTATCAAATATCTTTGAGAGTAGTTCTCTCTTCTGCTTGTTATTTCCTTCTTTCTTTAATTGATGTAGGATAAAATCATCAAAAATAATCTGAAAGTTCGCCACAGGCAAGAAAAAGAAAAATAGTATATAAATGTGATGAATAAAGGGCTTAAACGAACACGTCCTTAACTTTCTCAAAAAATCCTTTCTCTATTTTAAGTTTCTCTTTGTTTTCCTTTGCAAATTCATGCAGCAATTCTTCCTGCTTTCTATTCATCTTAACAGGGGTTTTAACAACAACCCTAACCAATTGGTCTCCAAAATCATCATCATCCAGTTTTTTAATTCCTTTGCCTCTCAGCCTGAAGATAGTATTAGATTGAGTGCCAGCAGGAATTTTTATTTTAATTTTATCTTTTAAAGTAGGTATTTCAACAGTATCCCCCAAAGCAGCCTGGCTAAAACTTATAGGATATTGCAATAAAACATCATAGCCATTTCTCTCAAAAATCTCATGGGGTTGAATATGAATAAACAAATACAAATCTCCGCTTTCTCCATTGCCTATACCTTCTCCCCCCCCAGTAACCCTAATTCTTGAGCCAGAATCAACTCCCCCAGGAATCTCTATTGAAAGTTCTTTATCTTCTTGCCTGACTCCATCTCTGCAATGTTTACATTTTCTCTCAGCCAATTTCCCTAAGCCATCGCATTTCCTGCAGCCTGTTGTCTGAACAAAAGTCCCAAAAAAAGTATTCATCTGTTTTCTTACTTGCCCCTTGCCCTTACAAGCATCGCAATCAACCAAACTTCCCCTCTCAGCCCCAGTGCCTTGACAATGCTCACATTGAACCAATCGAGGAATTTTGAGTTTCTTCTTGCATCCAAAAGCAGCCTCTTCAAAACCAATCTCCAAATCATATCTTAAATCCTGACCTCTTCTCCTCCTCCTTCCCTGATGAAAAAAAGATTCAAAGATATCCTGACCAAAGGCCCCCCCAAAAGCTTCTTTAAAAATATCCTCAAAATTAGCACCCCTAAAAATATCTTCCTGGCTATACCTTTGGTCAAAACCTTGATGTCCAAACTGGTCATAAGTCCCTCGTTTAGTATCATCACTCAAAACAGCATACGCTTCAGAGAGTTCTTTAAACTTTTCCTCATTGCCCCCCTTATCAGGATGGTGTTTAATCGCAAGTTTTTTGTATGCTTTCTTAATCTCTTCTTTATTAGAATTCTTCTTCACATTTAAGATGTCGTAATAGTCGCGTTTCGTAGTCATTTTCTTTTTTCCGAGGCTTTTTCTTTTCTAAAGAAAAAAGCTCTTTCGTAGTAATCCTTTTTAGTGGTCATTTTTTTCTCTCTCTCCCATTTTGCGCCTGTTTCATCTTTCTTAAAACAACAGGAGTAAAAGAATCTCTCTTATCTCTCAAAGGAACCCCCAACATCAAAGCAAGATTCTTTAAAACTTGTCTTCCTTCTCCAAGTTCTTGAGCAACATCATTGACAGCTCTTTCATACAGCCAAATCTGATAAAAAATATATTCCACCATCCCGCAATCATACGCTTCTTTAATAGCTTGTTCCAAAGGAAGCCAATGCTCTCTAACAACCTTATGGCGCAATTCTCCCAATTCTTTAACCCCATTCATTAAAGGATATCCAGGAACATCTAATGAATATTGGACTTTAGTCATTCTAATCTCTCAAATCTTTTAAAGGTTTACAAAGAGCATGATTCAAATATCTATTGATTCTTTGCTTCTCTAAAAAACCAATACCTTGTGTAAATCCATCATAATATCTAGAGTATATAACTGGTAATGCTATATCCATAAAAATATCATGGAAGCTTGACTCATGAGGATATACAACAACCTTATCAGACCCATAACAAAAAGAAGAATCTCTTACATATTTTTGTCTAAGATAAGGCGGGAAAACTCCTTTTATAAGATAATCAATAAACAAACCAAGAGTGTCAACAATTTCCCCTTCAGTTACAGCAGCAGCATACCTATCCATAGATACCAACACCTCACTCCAAATCAAGTTTTCTTGAAACTCTCTAACTCTTGGATCGATTTCCTTTGATAAGAGCACACTATTTCTTATTTCCTTTGTCATTTACACCCTCATCAGTATCAACAACATCGGCATCAATAATATTGTCATCATCGGCAGTTGGAGAAGTATGAGAATGTCCCTGATGTGAATGTTCGTGCTGATCCCCTAAATTGCTATACATCTTAGTTCCAATCTCCTGCAAAACTTTATTTACCTGCTGAATCTGTTGTTTTATTGCTTCAACATCTTCCTGTGCCATTACTTCTTTAAGCTTGTCAATCTCTTTCTGAATCTTCTCTTTAACCTCTTTATCCACTTTATCCCCATATTCTTCTATCATTTTATCACTGCTATAAACAAGAGCATCAGCAGAATTCTTAACTTCAATAGATTCTTTTCTTTTTTTGTCCTGTTCAGCAAATTGCTCAGCTTCTTTCCTCATTCTTTCAACTTCCTTGTCATCAAGCTTTTGGCTTCCTGCAATCTTAACACTCTGCATTTTCCCAGTGCCTAAATCCTTGGCAGAAACATGGATAATTCCATTGGCATCGATATCAAAAGTTACTTCAATCTGCGGGATTCCACGAGGTGCAGGCGGAATTCCAGAAAGCATAAATCTTCCAATACTCTTATTATCCTGGGCCATCTCTCTTTCTCCCTGCAAAACATTGATATCTACGCTAGGTTGATTGTCAGCAGCAGTAGAAAAAATCTGGCTTTTCTTGCTAGGAATTGTTGTATTTCTCTCAATCAAACCAGTCCTAACCCCTCCTAAAGTCTCAATCCCAAGAGTCAAAGGTGTAACATCCAACAGCAAAACATCTTTAACTTCTCCAGACAAGACTCCTGCTTGGACAGCTGCACCCTGAGCAACACATTCCATCGGGTCTACTCCTCTCTCAACTTTTTTTCCAACAAGGTTTTCAACAAATTTCTGCACTATCGGCATCCTCGTTGGCCCTCCAACAAGAATAATTCTGTCAATCTTCTCTCTTGATAACCCAGAGTCTTTTATAGCCTGTTCAACAGGTTTCTTGCATCTATGAATTATTGGTTCTAACAAGTTCTCTAATTGAGCTCTAGTAATCTTCATGCTAAGATGCTTAGGGCTTCCTTTTGAA
>DATDZG010000032.1:0-16794 GCA_035288805.1 Candidatus Nanoarchaeia archaeon | reverse complement strand
TTCGGTTGGTAATGTAACCTCTGACGCGATTCAGCATTACATCCAGCAAAGCCAACATGGCTGGACTTTTGAACATCAGGCAACGCTTTTGGCGTAGCCTTCACAAGATACCTCGACCTTTAGGTCGAGGAGTATCATTTTATTTTAATAATCCATTCCAGGCATTCCTTGTGGGGGCATTCCAGAATGAGGCATTCCTCCTCCTTTGTTTCCTCCAGAGGCTATGACATCATCAATCCTTAGAATTAACTCTGCAACTTCTGAAGCTGACTGGACTGCTTGGGTTTTGATTTTTAAAGGTTCAATAACTCCAGCTTTCCAGGCATCATTTACTTTGCCTTCAAACACATCAATACCGAACCATTTTCCTTCTTTTGTATCGTGTTTTGCTTTTAATTCTGTTAACAAATCTATTGGGTCTAATCCAGCGTTTTCAGCCAGAGTTCTTGGGATTATTTCCAAGGAGGTTGCGAAAGCATTGACTGCTAATTGTTCCTTGCCTGATAATGATGTTGCGAAGTGTCTTAGTCTTTTAGCCAATTCAACTTCGATTGCTCCTGCACCCCCAACAACTTTTCCTGATTTTAAGGCTGCTGCTAAATCTCCAAGAGCATCTTTGATTGCACGTTCAACTTCTGCTGCTACGTGTTCTGTTCCTCCTTTAACTAAAAGAGTGACAGCTTTTGGATTTTTGCATTCTCTAATATATGTCATTAATTCATCGCCAACTTTTATTTCTTCTACCAATCCTGCGTGTCCTAAATCTTCTGAGGATAAATCTTTTAGACTTGAAACTATTTTTGCAGTTGTTGCCAATGCTAACTTGTCTAAATCTGATTTTTTAACTCTCCTAACTGCATAGATACCTTCTTTTGCCAAGTAATGTTGAGCCAGGTCATCGATTCCTTTTTGACAGACAACCACTGTTGCTGTTGAATCTTTAACCCGCTTTACCATTTCTTTCAACAATCTTTCTTCTCTGTCTAAGAAAGCTTCCAATTGTTCTGGATTACTGATTTCTATTTTTGTGTCTGTTTCCGGGGACTTTACTTCTAATGCAACATCTAATAATGCTAGTTTTGCATTTTTGATTTGCTTAGGCATTCCAAAGTTAACACGTTCTTTATCAAGAACAATTCCTTCTAATAATTCAGATGTTTCTATTCCTCCGCCGATTACTTTTTCTACTTTGATATTATCTAAATTAATACCTTCTGCGTCTTTAATTTGAATCACTGCTTTTACAGCTAGGTCTGCTAAATGGTCTTTTGCTGATTCTGCTCCTTTCCCCGTCATCGCTGTTATTGCTATTTTCTTTAAAATATCTAGGTCTTTTTCAGTTACGTTTTCAGCTAATTCATTTAGAATGTGCTTGCTGCGTTCTGCTGCTAATCTGTATCCTTTTGCAATTACAGTTGGATGAACATTGTCATCTAATAAATGCTCTGCTTGTTTTAATAATTCTCCTGCTAAGACAACGGCTGTTGTTGTTCCGTCTCCAACTTCTTTTTCCTGCGTTTTTGCTACTTCAACAATCATTTTTGCTGTGGGATGCTCGATTGCCATCTCTTCCAAGATTGTTACACCATCGTTTGTAACTACGATGTCTCCCATTGAATCTACAAGCATTTTATCCATGCCTTTTGGACCTAGAGTTGTTCTCACTGTTTCTGCAACTGCTTTTGCTGCTGCTATGTTGTTTCTCTGTGCATCTTTTCCTGTTGAACGTTGAGTATCTTGAGGTAAGATGAATATTGGTTGTATTTGGTTTGCCATTTTAGTTTTCTCCTTTTAATATTATTTTTCTTGTTTCCCTTAATAATCTTGATGCTTCAATGTTTCTTGCTCCGTCTGCTTCACCAGGGATAAAAGGTTCGAGCATTTTTGCCAAGCCTTCTATTGTGAACTGATTTGGAGCTCTTTCAGATTCTTCTCTTTCTCTTTGTCCATGGTATTCTCCCGTAATTAAGGCATATTCGTCAGAGTTCATCATTTCAATTAAAGATGGTTTGTTGTAATTCATTTTAGTTTTTCCTTATTCTTTTCTTCGCTGTAATGTTTCAAGATTTCTTAAGGGGTATTGCTCAAATTGCGAGCATGATTTGACATACCTTCTTCCTGAACCGTTAGAGATATTGGTATAGAAATCTCTTCTTGCACACATTCTTGTTAATTCTAAGATATCATTTAAAATTTCTACCTTTATGTATCTTGTCATTTTATTTCCCTTAAACAACCCCTATTTTTTCCCTCTTTTTCAGCTTAGTTTGGGCTGGATTTTCGCTTTTTAAAGGTTGTTGTTTATTTTATTGAATTCAAAAGATTTAAATACCACCTTATAGTGGCAATAAATATGGCAATTGCTCAGCTTTATGAGGTTACCCTTTACGAATCAAAAGGGGATGATTTTACTGCAAGAAATTCTAAAGGAAAAATGAGAAAGTATATTATTCATGAACTATTTGATGTTGACAAGGTTATTTTAGGGAGTGTTTAATCGTCGGTACCTGAATCTTTAAAATAAAAAGATTGATAAACTGGCTTGATTATTAATGATTATGGAAGAAGATGAGCAATCATCGCTCCTTGTTGTTGAATTGAAAAAAAGAACTGGTGAAAAGAGAGCCCATCATGTTTCTATACAAGAAATTATGGAAGTTGTTGAAGATTTTGAAAAGAGTTTTATTGAACATGGGAAACCAAGCTTAAGACAATGGATTCCTGGTTATGGAGTTTTGAATGCCTGGGATGCTGCTGATGCTGGGAAACCAAGTATTATGGAGAGAGAAGGACATTTTTTTAGATTTTATGTAAGTATGTTATGGCATTTTGGTTCTGTTGTTGGGCTTACTCTTGGAACAGCTTATTTTGCCAATAAGATTATTGATTATTTTCAGAAATAGAATATGAATAAGAACATATTTAAACGCTAAAATTCCACCATTCTTTGAATGGGGGTTTACACAGTAAACCACTTGTCAATAAGTGGCATTTGGCGTGCTCAAGAACATCAGTTCTTGACATAGAATTTTTTAATTTTAATCATGGTAAAAAGATGCGCTTGGGCTGAGAAAGAATCTATGCACAAATATCATGATGAAGAATGGGGTGTTCCTAATCATGATGATAAAAAACATTTTGAATTTCTTATTTTAGAGGGGGCTCAGGCTGGATTATCATGGGAAACTATTTTGAAACGACGATTAGGCTATAAGAAGGCGTTTAGTGATTTTGATGTCGGGAAAATAGCGAAGTATAATGAAAAAGATGTTGAAAGACTGATGAATGATTCTGGGATAATTAGAAATAGATTAAAGATTACTTCGGCGATAAAAAATGCAAAAGAATTTTTAAAAACCCAGAAAGAGTTTGGTTCTTTTGATGCTTATTTATGGAGTTTTGTTAATGGAAAACCTGTAAAAAATAATTTTAAATCTCTGAAAGAGATCCCTGCGAAGACTGAATTGTCCGATAAGTTGAGCAAGGATTTGAAACAACGAGGATTTAGTTTTGTTGGTTCTACTATTATGTATGCACATTTACAAGCTGTTGGGATTGTGAATGACCATTTGATTGACTGTTTTAGAAGAAAAGAGAGTTGATTGTTACCACTTACTTTGGAGTGTAAATCAAAGAGCTTATATAGGGTGATTTTGATTTGAATTTATGGCAACAATTAACCTGAAAGGATACACTTTTACGTCTGTACTTGCGAAAGATTCATTCGATAGAAGAGCTCTGCAATACAAGAATAAAATTATTTCTATTCTTGGCGAGATGGGAATCAAAGATGATGATGTTGAGATTGATTTAGAGCCTGTTGCTATCAAGAATATTCCAGCGTCAGCGACGTGGTATTGCGAAGGTTACAGAATGTATTATAGCTATAAATCTGCTAAAAAATACGTTGATAATTTGTATGTTGTTTTTAAGGTTATTGAACTTGAAGTTTTGGATTTATTGAATGAGAGAAAAACTTTTGAGGAATTTGCTCTTGAATTTACTGAAGAGAAAGATGTTGAAGAAACCAGGAAAGAAGCAAGGGAAACTTTGGGTGTTTCTGAAAATACTTTAGATTTCGAACATATCGATAAAAAATATAAAGAACTTGCTCGGAAACATCATCCTGATATGCAAGAGGGTAATGCAGAGTTGTTTAAGAGAATAAATAATGCACATAAGACTTTAAAGAGAGAATTGATGTGAGTATTTGTTATGAAAAAAATTCAACAGCTAATTAATAATCCTGAACTGAAACTTATTAGCAAACCTTCAAGGACAATTGCTGGAGTTTCTCCTGTTGCCATCATGAGCAAGCCGATTGGCTGCCCTCACGGAACATGTATATTTTGTCCTGGAGGGCCTGGGAGTTTTTTTGGGGATATTCCTCAAAGCTATACTGGCAATGAACCTGCATCTATGCGTGCTAAGAGAAATAACTTTGATGCGTATTTGCAAGTGTTTAACAGATTAGAGCACTATGCTTTGTTAAACCAAAGTTTTTCTAAAAATGAACTAATTATTATGAGCGGGACGTTTCTTGCTGCGCCTTTGGAGTATCAAGAAGAGTTTATTGAGAATGCATTTCAGGCGTTTAATGATTTTTCTATGTTCTTTAATGATGGTAAGTTTGATTTTCAAAAATTTAAAAATTTTTTTGAACTTGATGGAGAGTTTAAGAATGTTGAGAGGATTAAAAAAGTGCAAGAAAAGATTTTGAAATTAAAAGGTGATTGTTCTTTGGAAAAAGAACAGAAGAGAAATGAAAGAAGCCTTTTAGAAAAAGCCTTCAGGGAAAACGAAATAACAACTTGCAGGGTGGTTGCCTTATGTCTGGAAACAAAACCTGATTATTGCAAACAAGAACATATTAATCAAGCACTAAGATTGGGTTGCACGAGGGTTGAATTAGGAGTGCAGAGTTTGAGTAATGATGTTTTGAAATTTACAAACAGAGGACATACTGTTGAAGAAACTATAGAAGCTATTGCTTTATTGAAAGATAGTTTTTTGAAAGTAACTTACCATATGATGCCGGGGCTGCCTTTGTCTACTAAAGAGAAAGATATTGAGATGATGAAAAATATTTTTTCTGATGATAATTATAAGCCAGATTCTTTGAAATTGTATCCTTGCATGGTGATGCCTGGAACTGCCTTGGAAAGATTATGGAAACAGGGAAAATTTAAAGAGATGAGGATTCAGGATGCAATTAATGTTTTGGTTGAAGCTAAGAAAAATATTCCTGAGTATTGCAGGGTGATGCGTGTTCAAAGAGATATTCCTACAAAAGTGACAACAGCAGGTGTTGATAAAACAAATTTAAGACAGTATATTTTTGAAGAGATGAAAAAGAGAAAATTAAAATGCAGATGCATACGGTGCAGAGAACCCCGCGGGAAGGAAATTTCCTGGGGAGATGTAAAATTAAAAAGAATTGATTACGAGGCAAGTGGAGGGCAAGAGGTTTTTTTAAGTTATGAAGATAAGAAGAATGATTTGCTGCTTGGATTTTTAAGATTGCGTATTCCTGGAAAGCCATTTAGAAAAGAGATAAATTTGAAAACTGCAGGAGTAAGAGAATTGCATGTTTATGGCGAAGCTGTGAGCCTTTTTCTTGGAAAGAAAAACCCTCGGGAAAAAGAAAACGTTCCAGAAACACAAGTGCAGCATAGAGGTTTGGGAAAACAATTGATGGAAGAGGCTGAGAAAATTGCAAGAGAAGAATTTGATTGCGATAAACTTCTAGTTATTTCTGGGGTAGGCGTTAAGGAATATTATAGGAAATTAGGTTATAAGGACGATGGGTTGTATATGGGGAAAAAATTAAAACGCTAAAATTCCGAGAATCACTAAAATCCTTTGGGATTACTAAAATTCCATCGGAACATTAAAATCCTTTGGATTTTGGTGTGCTCAAAAACATCTGTTTTTGACATTTTGGTGTGCTCAGGAACAATGTTCCTGACATTTGGCGTGCCCAAGAACATCAGTTCCTGGCATAATAGAAAAGTATTTAACTAACGTTACTTTTCCATGATTAGAGATGGTTATTATGGAAGAAAACTTTAATGCAGCGGACACTTTGGAGCTTGGAAGCAAAATAAAGATTTCTGGTTTCCGAGATTTAGATGGTGGGAAAATGGTTGTCGTTAAGAAGATAGTGGGCAACTATGTTAAGAAAATTGAGGAAAGACACCAAGGTTTCAGGGAGATTTACATTCATATGAAACTTATTCATAACAACCAATATGAGATTCAGATTAAAACTACTCTGGAAGGGGATGTTAAGCATTTTGAGGTTACTGATTATAATTTGTTCTTTGCATTGGATAATGCTTTAAACAGGGCTTTACAGCATTCCTAACTCTATAGCAAGATTTATAAACATATTTTTTAATGAGATTGGGAAGGAGAACATTAGAATATGACAAAGAGAATTGGCGGTTTTAGAAGAAAAACAAGGGATAAGCTAAAGAAAAATGTAAGAGAGAGAGGCAAATTAAGCTTATCAAGATACTTTCAAAAGTTCAAGGAAAATGAGGTTGTCTTATTGAAAGCAGAGCCAAGTATTCAAAGAGGGATGTATTTCCCAAGATATCATGGAAAATCAGGAACTGTTATAGGAATGAAGGGCAAATGCTACCAAGTTAGAGTGCAGGATGGGGGAAAACAAAAGATATTTGTTGTTCATCCTGTTCATTTGAGAAAAAATTTGGTGGAAAACAAAGTTAGGCACACACCTGCAAAGAGATGATGGAGTAAAAATGGCAAACATAGAAATTTTAAGCGAGAATCCATTGACAATGATTGAAGCTAAGGAAATGCTGAAGGAACTTAAAGGCAAAGAAAAAGAACTGCCTATACGATTGAATAAGACTGTTGAATATTTACAGAATTACACCAAAGGTGACAATAAGAAAATTAAGGAGATTAAAGATAGACTTGGTAAATTGGATATTGCAAGATTACGAGACAGGCATGTTGTAAAGATTATTGATGTGATGCCTAAAGACCTGGACAGCTTGAAATTGGTGTTTAGCGGGGAGAATGTTACATTAAAACAAGAGGATTTGCAAAAGATACTTGATGCATTACATGGCAAATAAACATTTAATAAAGGAAAATGACAATAGGAACAGGAAAGGAAGAGTATGCAATAGTGCTGGACTTTTTGCCAAATGGACATATATTCGATACCAGACCAAGTCATCTTAAGAGTGCAATAGCACAGGCGCTTGGAAAAAATCATTTTATTCTTTTAGAACTTGTGCCTAAGAAAGGAACTTATTTGAAATCTATGCAGGAAGTTTATATTGGGGATGGGAAAAGAGAAGAAATTCACCATATTTTTGGAAAGATTCCTTATGACAAATTAACCCAGACAGCGCAATCTGAACTTGAATATGTGATTGCTGACTTGGTTAAAAAAGATGAATCCAGGTTTATTGAGTTTTTTAATAAATCAGGGCCTATAAGTACCAGAATGCATATGCTTGAGTTGTTGCCTGGAATAGGAAAGAAGCATATGTGGGAAGTTTTGGAACAAAGAAAGGAGAAACCTTTTGAAAATTTCCAGGAGATAAGGGATAGAGTTAAATTAATGCCTGACCCTGAGAAGATGGTTGTTAAGAGAATTATTAATGAATTGAAGAATACTGATAAGTATAAGCTGTTTGCTGGAAGTTAATTCTTTATTTGTTTGAACAAAAAGTTTATATAGTCTTTATGACTCTTTATTTATAGTCCAATAAAGAGGTCATATGTATTGGGAAGAGATAAGGAAGAGCGAGCATTTTCAACAGCATCATAGTGGAACACTGGCTTGGAGCGATGTTGTTAAGCTGATATATTTGATAAAGAACAAAAAGAAAAAAGGAGATAAAATTGAGATTGAAGATGAGCGATTTTATATCTTATGCGAGATAAAAGAGAAGATATTATATGTGATTAATGTTAAGAGGAAATAAAATGAAACAACGTAATAAATGCCCAGAATGTGAGTCGGATATGAGGGAGATTAAGGTCAAGATTCAGGATGCTGAAAGCCCAGCTATAAGTTACCAATGTGGGAAATGCGGATATTTTGAGTTTGAAGAAAAATCTATCCATAAAACAATTAAAGAGATTAGATTAAAAGAAACATCTTTGACTATTAAACAAAAGATAATAAAATTATCTCATGGGAGATTAGGAATGTATATTAACAAAGATGTGGCAAGAAGTTTGAGGTTGAAAGGTGGAGAAGAAGTTTACGTCTCTGTTCCTGACAAGAACCACTTATTGGTTAATGTTAGCAAGGATTAGTTGTTTGCTGGGAGTTAATTCTTCACTAAGGTGAATTAGTTTTATTCCTCGTATATTTAATTCTTCTTGTCATTTCTTCTACCACCAGCGATACATCTCTTTCTTCTACTGGTTTTATTGCTTGTTGTTCTAAATAGAAAGCATCCAGACTACGATTATCTATTTCTTCTCTTTTCCGAGGAGATAAAGTAGAATCTAATGATGCTTCATATAGTTTTGTATGTAATGTATCTAAATAATGAACGTTTTCGGTTCTTTCTATTTCTTTTCCTACTCCTTTTCCAAAGGTATACATAAAAATAGAATATCCGCTAAAAAATATTGCAGCCCCAATTCCAAATGTATGTTTATTGCGTATGTTCATCTTACCCCTATGCTTTTTACGTATATTAACCTCTTTGACATGATAAAACAATAACATTTAAAAAGGCTCTTCTTTACAAAATTCTTATAAAATGGAACAAAAAATAAGACAATTGGTGCGTATTGCTAATGTTGATTTAGATGGTAATAAGTCTGTTTCTAATGCCTTAAGGAAGATGAAAGGGGTTAGTTTTATGATTTCAAATGCTGTCTGCAATATCTCCAAGGTTGATAAATATAAGAAAGTCGGATTGCTTGATGATACTGAGATTAAACAATTAGAAACTGTTTTACTACAGTATAAAGGAGTTCCTACTTGGATGTTGAATAGAAGAAAAGATTACGATACAGGAGAGGATAAACATATTATTGGAGCGCAGGTTATGTTTGTAAAAACTTTTGATGTTAAAAGAATGCAAGAAAGCAAATCCAATAGAGGATTAAGACATGCTTGGGGATTGCCTGTTAGAGGACAAAGAACAAGAAGTCATTTCAGGCATGGAAAGAGCGTTGGAGTTATGAAGAAGGCAACTAAGATTGCTGCAACAAAAGCTGCGGCTGCTAAACCTGCTAAGAAGGAATCTGGAAAAAAGTAAGGCAAAAAGAAAACAAAGAACAAGGAAAAATATGGGAGACCCAAAAAAATTAAGGAAAAAGTACGATACACCCAGTCATCCATGGCAGGGCCAGAGAATCCTAGAAGAGAATGAACTTGTAAAAACATATGGATTAAAAAACAAGAAAGAGATTTGGAAAGCCAGAAGTGTTTTAAAACAGGCAACTTCACAAGCTAAGAAATTATCAGGTGAGAGAAGTGAGCAGGCTAAAAAGGAATCCGAGCAGTTATTGACAAGATTGGTTAAACTTGGATTATTGAAACAAGGGGCACATCTTGGAGATGTTTTAAATGTTAAATTTGAAGAGGTTTTAGACAGAAGATTACAAACGATTCTTTACAAATCTGGATTGGCAAGAACTGTTAAGCAGGCGAGACAGTTTGTTGTTCATGGCCATGTTATGATTGATGGGAAGATGATGGATGTTCCTTCTTATTTTGTAAATGTTGATGAGCAAAGTAAAATTAGTTTTAATCCGGGGTCAGCTATTTCAAATCCTGAACATTCTGAAAGGACTGCATTGGCAAGAGATGCTGTTAAATCTCCTGAAGAGCAAGCTATTTTAGATGAGAAGAAAAAGAAAAGAGAGAGGAAACATTTTAATCCTAGAGATAGAAAACAAAGAAGACCTATGAAAGGTTATGGTGCAAAAAGAAACTAATAATGGAAAAATAAACTAAAATGGAAAGAACAGACAGAAGACCAAGTAAGCCTTTTTCTTTGTAAAGAAAAAGCCTTAAGGGAAAAAGAAACTAAAACTGGAAAAATAAAATAACAAAATGGAAAGAACTGACAGAAGACCAAGATATCAGGATACCAGGCAATATAAATGGGGATTGCTGCATATTTACGCTAGTTATAATAACACTATAATTCACGTAACAGATATTTCTGGCGGTGAGACTATTGCAAGAGCTTCTGGAGGGATGGTTGTTAAAACTCATAGATTAGAAAGCAGTCCCACTGCTGCCATGAATGCTACTAAATTAATTGCTCAAGCTGCTCGGGATGCTGGAATTAATGCTTTACATGTTAGAATACGAGCCCCTGGGGGTCATAATGGGCCTGCAAGCCCTGGACCTGGTGCTCAGGCTGTTATTAAGACTTTGAGCAGAGATGGCTTCAGGATAGGCATTATAGAAGATGTGACTCCAACACCGCATGATGGATGCAGGAAGAAGCATTTTAGAAGAGGAAGAAGAGTATAATTTTGATTAAGATGGGAGTAGAAACCCGAGTTTCTTTTCACCTGAATGTTAATGATGATTATTTTATTTGTTCTCCTGAAATGTTGACTGAAATTGCTGAAAATGTTTTGACTCTTGTTGATTATCTTTTGCCTCTTCTTAAAGAATTTACTAAGAAAGGCATTTTTATTGATCATGACAATGGATATAGAGATATTAGGGTGGTTAGAGAGTTTAAATTTGTAAAAGGGAACAGAGATGTTGAATCTTCCTCTGGTTTGACAAAAGATGTGTATGATTGGAGAAGTGTTCCTGATGATAAAGTAAAATATGATGTTTTTGATTATCGGATAATTCAAGAACATCCATCGCTTCAAAAACGTATGGCTCTGATTGCATGCCAAAATTACAATGAAGTGCAAATGATGGAATTGAGAAGAGGAGAAAGCAATAGACTTTAGAGGGTTGAAGAATGTTCAAGTTCTTACTTAGGATTTTCTTTTTCCCAAGGGCTTTTTCTCATAATTAGTTTTCTTTCCCTTAAGGCTTTCTTTTTCTAAAAGAAAGGTTTATCTGCTAGAATCAGACTGCCTTTCGATTTCTAACTTCTTTGCAATAGCGTTGCTCTTTTGATTGTCAACATTATAAGCTGCCAGAATTTCCTCGGTTAATGCTGAGACAATGGGCTTCTTTTTTCCAAAGGATTTTTGATAGGAACCTTGAATCATATGTTTTAAAGCTAAATCAATTCTTCTTTGTGGAGAGCATTCTACTGCTTGAGGATACCTTGCTCCACCGTATTCTATAGTTGTGATTTCTTCTCTTGGAGAGGCATTTTCAATTGCCTTGACAAGAACTTCAACAGGATTTTTTTTCGTTTGAATTTCAATTTGCTCTAATGTTTTAAATACTATTTTGTAAACTGTTTGGGATTTTCCTGAACATGTTTTTGAAGTAACTTTATGCTTCTTACCTTGATGTCCTGGAACCATTAATTTATTCATCAATCTTTCCACTATCGTGGTTTTGTTTTTCCAGAATCTAACAACGGTATTCTTTCCTCCAGTTTTAGGAACTAAGATTGGAGAAATGTTGATGTATGATTTTAATCCAGGGTCTTCTATAACGATTGTTGATGTGTCCCATTTATTAAAAAGTAACATTTTAACGTCTTCCCTTCTCTATTTTTCCTTTGATTAAGGCATCAAGAGATTGGTCATTGACTTTAATAACCTGCCATCTTATACCTGGAATGTCTCCTTTGGATTTTCCCATTGCACCGCCGATGCACTCAACAATAACTTCATCGTGTTCGTTAATCATTTTAATAGCATTATATCCAGGAACAAATACTCCAATTTTCTTGCCGTTTTTTACCAATTGAACCTTGACAATTTTCCTCATTGCTGAGTTTGGCTGCTTTGCTTCTACCTGTGATTTTTCCAAGACAATTGCTTTTGCCTGTGGGGAACCTCGCAATGGGTCTGAGCGTTCTTTTAAATTTAAAACACGTTTAATATACCACTTATTATGCCATCTAGCATCTTTTCTCTTTTGCTTCAATTTTTTCCCAGCATTTAATCCACGAGATTTGTTTGCCATATAAGTGTTACCTGCGTTCCCCTTATGAACCCTATGCGTCCATAAATAGACTTTGCTTTTCTCCTTGTTTTCTTGCTACTTTCATTTTTAACTTTTTCCTTTGTTCCTTTCTTTTTCCCAAGGGTTTTTCTTTCGAGAAAGAAAAAGGCTTATTTTATGATTAAATCCTTATTAAAATACTCTTTCAAAACCCCTTTATAAATGTTGAGGTTTCTTTTATCTCTCCCGATTAACAATCCCTTTGTTTTGGTATCTGCTGTGACTTCTACTAGGCTGTCTGTTATTTTTATTTGAGGTTTTAAAGGTGAGAAAAGATTGTTGATGAAGTACTTTATTTCAGGATTAAACTCAACAATTTTTATTCTCTTCCTGAACATATTTGAGATTCTGGCAATATTGCTGCCTTGTTTTCCAATTGCTTTGCTTGCATCTCCCTGCTCAACAATGAAAATGTAGGTTTCTTCGTTGATTAAGAGCTCTTTGACTCGAGCTTTTGTGATGTTTTCAAACAAATTTATTTGCTGTATCTGCTCTAGATTGATAGTTTTCATTTAACCCTTTTAGCAAAAGCGTTAGTGGAAAAACTAAAATGCTTTTGACCCTTTGCAGGTAAATTAATTAATCTCATTTTAAATTGCGATTACAGAAATAGCGAACGGTTTTTTACACATGATTCCTAATTCCTCATTGTTCTCTTTAAGTTCTGATATTTCTATGCTGAAGAGCTTTGCGTAATGCTTAACATCCTCTTTTACTTCTTTAGGACAGTTGCTTGAGAGATAAATATGTGTTAATAAACCTTTTCTTAATAGCTTGAATGTTCTTTCCTTGCCAATAATTACTTTGTTGCCTGCTATTGCTTCTTTGAGTGTTTGTGTTTTTTCCATTTTATTTTTTCTGGACTATTCTTGCTATTAATTCAGGCAACCCTGTTCCGATTGGGATTTCCTGGTTAACCATTACATTTTCGATGACTGAATTTAAGCTGTCTTTTTCTCCTTTCATGCTTGCTTCTATGATGTGCTTGATTGGGGTTTCGAAACTTGCTTTGGCTAATATAGATTCTTTGTCTCCAGTTATTCCTCCACGGGTAATTCCTTTTACGCCCCCTGAGAAGGTCATGACATCTGCCAAAAGCATGATGTGTCTTATGTCAATGTCCAATCCCTGACTCTTGATAACTTCTAACGCTTCCTTGATGATTGTTTGACGAGCAGCTTCTACACCGAAAACTTCGTATACTTCAAAAATATTGTTTCCAATTGTTCTGGTTGCGTCAACGCCATCGACTTTTATAACATCTTCCAGATTGTTTCCAACGCAGATAATCATGAACTCGTTATCTTTTTTAATTGGAAGAACCTGAGAGATTCCTTTTACTCCTTTGACATATAAATCCCGGGATTTTTCTTTTAGCTGATACAGCTCCTGAATTTCCGGCTGCTCTGTTTTTGGCTGCAAAATAACTGAATTTTTCCCTTCTTTGATATTGATGTTTTTTAATGAGTCTTTTAAAATTTTAAATAACTGGGTTTCTGTTATTCCTAAATCTTTCATCCTCTTTGGATTTAAGGTTATTTCTACTCTGAACTGAGATAAGTTTAATGAAAACTCGTCTACAATTTCTCCAAGCTTTGTTTCCTTGATTAAGGCGGCAATCTTTCTTGCTCCATCAGGGTCTTTTGAATATTCTTTTGTTAGAAATGCTTCAATTCTCGGGGTTGATGGATTCTTGCGAGCATCAAACAATTCGATTAATCTTGGCAATCCTTGTGTAACCTGAACGCCTGAAACTCCTGCTAAGTGGAAAACGTTTAATGTCATTTGCGTTCCTGGTTCTCCGAATGATTCTGCTGTTATGATTCCAATTGCTTCACCAGGGTCGATTCTTGCCAGTTCATAAGCTTCTTTTATTCTTTCCATTACTTTTTCAACATCTTTGCCTTTTAACTTAGCTTTCTCTATCTCTTCCTGAGCTTCATCTATCAGTTTTCTGGGCATGAACTCTTCGTATTCTTCGTAGATTGATTTAGCCATATGTAGCGACCTCTTTGACTATTTTCTTAACATTGATGCTTCCACCTTCACTTCTGCCAACATCTATTCCATCATCTCCATACTTGAATTGGATGATTTTCTTGTTTGCATCTCTTACTGTTGAATCGTATTCAACTCTCAAGTCTTGTAAAGCATTTGATAATCTTCTGTAAAGATAACCTGATTTTGGAGTTCTTAAAGCTGTGTCCATAAGAGAATCTCTTCCTGTCATTGCATGGAAGAAATATTCTGAAGGGGATAAACCTTGTCTGTAACCTTTGTAGATAAATCCTCTTGATGAAGGCTCTAAGCTGTCTCTCTTGAAGATTGTTAATGTTCTTTTTTGATAACCGTCGTTAATCCTTGAACCGCGCAATGACTGCTGCCCTACGCAGGCTGCCATCTGAGCGATGTTTAATGTTGAACCTTTTGCTCCTGATTTTACCATCAAGATTGATGAGTTCTTTTCTGAGATGTTTTCGTAAACTGTTTCTCCTATTTTATCTCTTAACTGATTTAATAATTGCAAGATCATTCTTTCTAATGTTTCCCGAGATGAGATGCCGGGCATTGCTTCTAATTTGTTATGCTTGTACTGCTGGATTAATTCCTGGACTTTCTCTTCTGTGTTTTTGATATGCTCCAGATTCTTTTTTGTTACTGATTCAGGGATGTCTGTATCGGCAACAGAAGTTGTAAACCCCCTCTTTAGCAAAACAGCAATTCCCAGCTTGAAAATTTTTCCAAGGAGGTCTATTCCAATATCTTCGCCGTATTTTGCATATAAGCTTCTGATTAATCTTCCGTTGTCTTCTCCGATGCTGGTTTTGTCAATAAAACCTTGAGTTAGCTGGCCTTTCTTGATTATTACATCTTCTCCCGACCTTGTTACCCCGATGAAATCAAAATCATTCGGCAATAGAACTGAGAATATTTCTTTCCCTGAAACTTCCTGCTTTGAATTTTTTAATTTACTGATGTCATCTACGCCTATTGAATAAAGCATCTGGATAGCATCTTCCCTTGACATTTTTATATCCTTGGTTAATAAGTAATTGCCTGTTATCGGGTCTGTTGTGCAGCCGATAACATTCAATCCATTTTTCGGGGTAATGATTTGAGATTGAACTGACATTAATATTTCAGCTTCTGCCCTTGCTTCTTCTGTTTGAGGGATGTGCAGATTCATTTCGTCTCCGTCAAAGTCAGCGTTGTATGGATGGCAGATTGCTGGATTTAACCTGAATGATTTTCCAGGCAGGATTCTTATTTTGTGGCACATAAAACTCATCTTGTGCAAGGATGGCTGACGATTGAAAACTGCAACATCTTTATCCATCAGATGCCTTTCAACTATGCATCCTGGGACTAAATCTTGCAGTAATTGCTCTACTGTATCCGGGGTGATTTTACGCTTCTTTCCATCCAGCATTATGATATAATTTGCACCAGGATACTGGGTTGGACCCCGAGTAATAAACTCTTTGAGATAATTAATATTCCATTCTGTTACTCTTTCGGGTATTGTCAATTCTTTTGCAATGATTAATGGAACCCCAACTTCGTTGAATCCTATTTTTGGGTCGGGAGAGATTACTGTACGAGCAGCGTAATTTACTCTTTTTCCTGTAAGGTTATGCCTAAATCTTCCTTCTTTGCTTGTCATTCTTTCTGTCAATGTTTTCAATGCCTGCCCTGAACGATGACGAGCAGGAGGAACCTGGGCGATTGCATTGTCAAAATAAGTTGTTACATGATACTGCAGCAGATCCCATAAATCTTCGATGATGACTGCCGGGGCTCCTGCATTTATGTTTTCGAATAACCTTTGATTAATCCTTACTATGTCTCCAAGTTTATGAGTTAAATCATCCTCGCTTCTTTCTCCTGATTCTAGCGTGATGCTTGGTCTTATTGTTACAGGGGGGATTGGCAACACTGTTAAAACCATGTGCTCTGGTCTGCAATATTCTGAGTTCATTCCAAAAATTTTAAGGTCCTCATTCGGAATTTTCTCAAGCCTTGCCTGAATTTCTATAGGGGATAATCTTACATCTCCTTCTACAAATGTTGTAGGTTTTTCAAGTTTGATTTTTGTCTGCTTTGTTTCGCAGCGAGGGCATTTGCTCACTGTTTTTAATGCTTTTACTTCTTTCTTAGAAATTTTTTCCTGGCATCTTTCTTCTGATAACAAGACTCTTGAACATTCCATGCAGGTGCTTCTTAATAAATCGTAAATAATCGGGATGTATTTTATATGAATAATCGGGCGGGCTAATTCTATGTAACCAAAATGACCTGGACATTCTTTTAATTTCTCTCCGCAGGTTTTGCAGCGTATTCCAGGGTCAATCACACCAAGACGGGTGTCCATTAAACCTCCGTCTACAGGATAACCTTCTTTATCGTAAAGCTCTGGCGTAACTATTTTAACTCCTGCCATTTTCTTAATCTGCTTCGGACTTAATAATCCGAAGTAAATTCCTGCAATTTTTTTATAAATGTATTCCATTTTCTTAGTATTTTGATTTTAACTCCATTTTTGGATAGATGCAAAATGCCTTTAACTCATCAAGCAAAAGCTTGAATGCATAAGACATCTCTATAGGAGTTATCTCTACATTGCCTCCGCATTTTAAGCAATAGCGTGTTTTCTTATATGTGTCGTTGATTGCAAGCAT
>DATDZG010000031.1:0-5726 GCA_035288805.1 Candidatus Nanoarchaeia archaeon | reverse complement strand
TAGCCTTCCTTTTTTATTATTGATTTTATTTGTTCTAATTGAGATTCTTTTGCTTCTATTTCTAGGATTCCTGACTTGTGGTCTGCTTTCAGAACCTTTACTTCATGGAGTTCTTCTATGCTGTCTTTTAATAAGACTTCGCAGCTTTTGCAATGCATGCCTTTCACCTTTAATGTAAATTGACTCATACTTATTTGTAAAATAAGGGGGTATATATATCCTTCCCCTGAAACTTGCTCTTTAATAAAGCCTAAAAATGCAAAATTTATGTTCCAAACCGTTCCTAGAGGCAAATGGCATTTTGGCTAGAAATTATAAAATAGTAATCTTTTTATACCCTCAATAGAATAAATTGTCATGGTTAATCATAAAATCTTGGGTATTATCTTGATAGTGCTTGGACTGCTCTTTATTATTCCGGTTACTATTTTTAAAATTCAAGTGAATACATTGACGAAAGATATTATGCTGGCATCTGGCGGAACATGCATACAGGATGGCAAATGTTTGCATGAGCAGAGTGAATATCCTATGTATGTAGGTCTCGGGTTGATTTTTGTTACTTTTGCTTTAGGAATATATTTGGTTGTGTTTGAAAAGAGCAGGGAGTCTACTGAGAAGATTCATAAAGAATTAATTGGAAGTTTGAAAGAAACCAGGAAGAAGCAAGATAAAGATGAGAGGTTTGAATTTCTGTTAAAGGCTCTGAACGAAGATGAGAAAAAGGTTATGTCTGCTGTAAAAGAGCAGGAGGGGATTGAACAGGCAACTTTAAGGATTAGGACAGGATTGAGCAAGACAAAATTAAGTGTGATTTTAACTGGTCTTGAAAAGAAAGAGCTTATCAGCAAGGTTCCTGAAGGAAAGAAAAACAAAATCCATCTTAAAGGTGCTTTCTAAATGGTTGTCAAGAACTCTGATTATAACTGTTCTTGAGCACACCTAACTCCAAAGTGGAATTTTAGCGTTTGAACGTTTTAGAACAATCTGGAATGGTTTTGGAACAATATTAAGGGTATAGTTTTAGGGGTAAGTTATATCTCTATGTTTGATTTCTCATAATTAGCTTATTTAATGAGGATTCATGGTAAGCAAACAAATATCAAACAAATATGGGGGTCTAAAAGATGGAGCATGCACATGCAAGGGAAAATAAACAAATTACGACAGGGATAGAGAAGGTTATTCTTGCTTTATTTGTTATTAGTTTAGTTCTAATTGTATTTAATCAGTTTCAATTATTTTCTGTAAAAAATGCAATTTCTGGAGGGGTTATTGGTATTGGTGATGCTGGTGCAGCCGGTAATGCTGGAAATGATGGGGGAATATCTTCTGGAGTTTTGGCTGTTCAGGCTGCTGTTATTCCAAAAGGTGTGCCAGAGATTTATGGAAGTGAATTAAATATTAAATATGATGATGTCAATGCAAATGACCCTGGCAAGGCTGATGAGACTATTAAGATATTAGCGAATCTTGACAGGACACTTACCTTGGAAGGTAAAAATAAAGAGAGATATGTTACTATTGCTTCACAAATAAGCTGTGAATATTGCTGTGGGGCTAAGTCTATTATCTTCACAAAAGATGATATTGATGCTGTAAATAAAAATATTGATGATGCTATTGCTGCTGGAAAAGTAACTAGTGAGGAAGCGAAGAAATACAGGCAGGAAGCTGGCGGTGCTGCATGTGGATGTGCACATTCTTATGCAATGAGAGGCTTGGCTAAATATTTGTTGCTTAAACACGGAAATGAGTATAGTGATGACCAGATTTTAGAAGAGCTTGGTAAATGGAAAACCTTGTTTTTCCCTGGAAATATTCAGGCAAAAGCCGAGATTTTGAAGCAGAAAGGGATTGAATTGAATTACATTAACCTTGCAAGCAATAAATACAGAGGGATAGAGCAAGGGCAATCGAGCAGTGGTGCGATGGTGGGAGGTTGTTAAAATGGATACAAAAATAATAACTTTGATTTTGTTAGGTGTTGTAGTTTCCTTTGTTGGGCTGCAATCATACCAGATTAGCAGTCTTAAGAATACTATCACTGGGAATGTTGCTGGCAATATTGCTGGAAGTTCTAGCGGGATTAATACGGCAGGGTGGACTGATAATGAAAAGATGAATTATGAAATGCATGGAACTATTCCTGCCAGAGCGCAAACGGCTAGGGTGCAAACAAATAATGTGCCTGCCTCAAGCGGAATGGTTGGAGGTTGTTAAAATGGATAAAAAGTTTAAAGAGAGGGTTGTGTTGGTTATTGCAATTCTTTTGGTTACCCTTGTGGGAGTGCAAACAATACAAATAAATGATGTAAAAGGAGGTTTAACTGAGAGTGGTGTTGCGGGCGGCTATAACTTAAGAAGTGGTGTAAATAGTGCTGGTAATGCCCAGGTGCAACAAGCTCCAAAACAAGCTCCAGCGATGGTTGGAGGATGCTAGATGAAGAGAAAAGTTTTGTTTTTTATTCTTGCAATAGGAATTTTATTTTTAGCTGGATGCAGCAGAGGGGAGAGGAAAATAACTGGAGATAGTATCGGTGGGGGGCTTGTTGAAAAGATTGTTGTTTACAGATCTAGCAGTTGTGGATGCTGCTCTTTATATTCAAGTTATGTGAAGAATAATGGTAATATTGTAGATGATGTTGTTTTGCCTGATCTTGCTTTTATCAAAACCCAATATAATATTCCTGCAAGTGTTGAAAGCTGTCATACAAGTATTATTGGGAAGTATTTTGTTGAGGGGCATATTCCTTTAGAGGCTGTTGTAAAGCTAATGAAAGAACAGCCTGATATTTTAGGGATTGGGATGCCTGGAATGCCCTCAGCGAGCCCTGGAATGCCTGGTGCTAAACAAGGAGATTTTATTATTTATGGAGTGAATAGAGATGGAAGCACGTATGAGTTTATGAGGTTGTAGGAAGATGGGAAAAAAACTCTTTTATTTTCTTTCTCTTTTTTCCTTCTTTTTTGTAGAGAATGTTAAAGCTCATTGTCCTTTGTGCACTGTGGGTGCTGTGGTTGCTGCCACTGGTGCTGGGTATCTTGGGGTTAATATGATTGTTATAGGATTATTTATTGGAGCGTTTGCTGTTTCTCTTGGATTTTGGATGAGTAAATTAATAAAAAAAAGATATATTCCTGCTCAAACATTCTTGTTAGTCTTGATTTCTTTTCTTGCCACTATTTTACCTGTTATGATTGCAATGCCTAATCAGGAGCATGAAGTTTATCCTCTTTATATTTCAATAGCTGGAGATTATGGGGGCTTGCTGAATAGAACTTATGTATTTAGCAAATTTCTGATTGGGAGTGTTATTGGGGGATTCATTATGATTTTTACTCCTAGATTAAGTAGGATTGTTACAGAGGTTAGAAAGCGCAAAACCTTTCCTTTTCAGGGGATTGTGATTACATTTCTTACATTGATTCTTTTTGGAGTGATATTACAGGTGGTGGGCTAAAATGGTTTTGTTTTCTGTTCTTTTGGGGATAACTGCTTTGTTTTTTTTATTTTTAATTTTGAAAACTGTTATTAAAAAAGAGTTTTGTGTTTTATGTGTTGCTGTTGTGATAAGTTGGCTTGGGTTGTTTGCTCTTTATTTTTATGGGAAATTTAATGACCTGCTTGTTTTAGGAATATTAATTGGGGAGAGTGTTCTTGGATTGTTCTATGTTGTTGAAAAGAATGTTAGAAAGGAATTTACTTTATTCAGACTTCCTTTTTTATTAAGCCTGATTTTCTTTGTTTATAGTGCTATTACTTTCATGAAGAGTTCAAATGAGTTTTTAAAGAGTGTTTTATTCTTGACTGGATTATGGGGTGTTTTTCTTTTGGTGTATTTTTATAGGGCAAACAAATCGATGAGTGTTTTTGTTAATAAAATTGTGGAGTGCTGTAAGAAATGGTGAGAAAGGATAAAATTGGAAGAAGGAAGAGAGTAGTAAAGGAAAAAATTCTCCAGGTTTTTGAAAGTATTTCTGGAGTAACAAGCTTATTTGGCTCGTGGCAAGTATGCCATAGCATCTGCCTTGGATTGGTTGCTCTGCTTGGGATTTTTGGGATTGCTGTTGCGGGATTGCCTTTGTATTTCCTTAATCAATATGCTTTTTGGTTATGGGGGACTGCTGTTGGATTCTTATTGGTTACTTTTGGGGTTTATCTCTGGAAAAAATGCGTTTCTGGAAAACTCCTATTAATGAATCTTGGTTTCATTGTTATTGGAGTGCCATTTCAATCGGTGCAAGAATATAGGTATGTCTTTTGGATTATTGGGGGGATTTTTGTGGTGCTTGCACTTGCGCTCTTTATTTCTGACAAACTTGAGAAGAGAAAAATGCGTCAAAGAATTAAGATGAACAGCGATAATATATATCTTTTTTTTGGCATCTTATTTATTTTGGTTTTAGCGGGCGGTTTGTTGCTTGCATGGGAATATGGATTTAATAATAATGTGTCTGGAGGTAAGGGTTATAGCAAGGAGTTTGATGCAAAATCATCTGGAGGGACTGAAAATGGAGATGTTGAGATTGTTTTAACGCCTAAAGGGATTGATAATGGTGTGCTGCGTGTTGAGTTGAGTGCTAATACACACTCTGTTGAATTGAGTCAATTTGATTTAAAGCAATTGACAATATTAGAATACAATGGCAAGAGGATAAACCCTGGTTCTGCTCCAAAGCTATCTAGTCATCATGGTTCTGGAGTTTTGACGTTTGATGTTGGTAAGGATATTAGCAGGTTTAAGATAACTATTACAGAAATTCCACTTGACAAAGAAAGAGTGTTTGAATGGAGGTAAAATGAGACTGAAAAATTTGTTTTTAAAGGTAAAGAATAATCATATGTTGATGATGATGGTATGCTGTTTGCTGCCTCTTGTTGGAATATTGATACTAAAATATTATTTTAATATCACTAGCAACTATCTTGTCTGGGGAGCTTTATTGATTTGTATAGGGGGTCATTATTTTATGATGAAAACAATGCACCATGGTGATGAGCAAGGAAAGAGTAAAAAATCTGGAGGTGACTGCCATTGAAACGCAAAAATTCATTTCATGGAATTTGGCGTGCCCAAGAACAGAGGTTCTTAGCAATTTATGAAAAATACAGGAATGAGTTTGTCTTGATTGGATTTATTGTTATTACTCTGTTGATGCTTTTCATTATGCATCCATCGTGGTTTACATAGTTATAGGGAAGGAAGAAATGGATTAGGAGGATTTATATAAAAATTCATATAATGTTTCATAGATATTATAAGGGGGTGATAAAATGGTAAGAAAAAATGAGTTAAACTCTACGAGGGTGGCTTTAAGCCTTGGATTAGTTTTTGGGATTGTCTATCTTGCTTGTGCTTTGCTGTTTGCCGTAATACCAAGAGAAATGAAATTAGCAACAAGTAACTTATTCCATGGGTTTAATATAACTGCAATTGAAAGCAGAAATGTTATGAGCTTTGGGAGTGTGCTTTTTGGATTGGTTGAGGTTGTTATCTTCGGGTTATTTGTTGGATGGCTGTTTGCCTTGATTTACAATGTAATGCCTGAAAAAGGAAAATAAATTTCTTTTTTCCCTTTTTTAATCTTTTAACAACAGACTAACTTAGAACGTTTATTTTGTTTTTACTTGTTGAATATGATGTTCAAACTTGGTTAGCAATGTTTTTCCTCTTGGGCTTAAACTCCCTCTTGTATCTTCTTCTTCAAGCTTTTTTATCTCT
>DATDZG010000030.1:0-2514 GCA_035288805.1 Candidatus Nanoarchaeia archaeon | reverse complement strand
CTTGTTGTTTTACTTGGATGATGTAAGGAACAGTTCCTTTCTCAATATTAGGAAATTGTTTAATATCGACCCCAGCAATTCCAGCAGTCTCAACAATTTTTTGCTTCAATTCAGGTTCATCAGTCAAGTCCATAGTAGAATCAACAAGTGCAAGAATTAAAGTCAACTTTGCAGGCTCATTTTTATATTTTTCAAGTTGAGCAAGCAAACCAGCTTTATCTTGTGGTTTCACAGCAGCATGAACAACCGCAGAAATTAAAAAGAAAACAAGTACAATACTGAATAAAATTTTATAATTCATAACATCACCCCTTATTAATTTTAACCTCTTTTCTCTTTATATATCTTACTAATCACAGACAATTGCTTTGCATTTTTTCCATTCTTCCTGGCAGCCGCGCAAATAGTCAGGAATGAAAATACATACTACCTGGCAGAGATTATTGTTTTCCGCATTCTCACAAATCTTCTTGCTTGTTCTTTTTTCCTTTCCCAAATCCCAGACAACAACATGCATAGTATAAACCTCTCCAATGTTATCCCCTGTTTCATCAAAATAAACAACCCTATTCACCCTGACAATATTCTCAGCTTCTAAATTTTGCAATTGTCCGACATCAGCCATCCCACCATAAGCTTTATTTCCCAAGATGCTCGCATCTTTTTTTTGGAAATAAACAGAAAAATCATAATTAGTTCCAAATAGCTGTCTTGCTTTCTGATACCCATCAGGATTGGTTTTTGTAATCAAACTTATAAAATCATTAAACCAAAGATAATTAATTTTTCCATTCTGCACCAGCCCAATTTTCCCCTGCCCATTAATCCAGTTAGCACTGTCAACCCCAGGGCTCATCAATAAGCTGGCAATTGTAATAGCATCCTGATGCAATAATCTTATCCCGCTTTCTTTTTCAGGAACATCGACAACAGCTCTTGCAAACAGAACAGTAATAAAAGCAATCACAAGTAGCCCCACCACAAAATCAGCATACCAGAATTGTCCTTTTTTCATTTTGTTATACACGTTAACATTTTCTTTCGCTAACGTTTCTTTTCTTAAAAACATTAACATTTTCTTTCGCTAACGTTTCTTTTCTTAAAAGAAAGGTTATGAGATGATAATATTCTTGTTCGAATTAACATTGACAATGTTCCCGGATTTTGCCCTGTATTTTACTGTTGCAACAGGTATGCTCAATCTTCCAATCACATGCACATCAGATTTAATCTTATAAGATATCACTCTCTCCTCACCCTTAACAAGGTTTTCAAGATGCCATGTAATCAATGTATCTCCAAGTTCGCTTGTCTTAACATGAACAGGCTTGACAATGCCATATTCAGTAGGTCTTTTAACAATTCTTGGAAGTCTGTCAACAACCTGCAGCCCTTTCAAACCCCCGCCTTTATTCTTAACAATCAATATAATTTTCATCTCAGATATACCTTCGCCTTTTTTTATGGTAAGCACTTTCTTCTTTATTGAAACATCTTTCTTAAGCAGGATATAAGCCACTACTCCTATAATTATCAGCAGGACAATCACAACCAAAGGAGTCAAATAATCAGTCTTAACCTCAATTTTATAGCTATCTCCAGGATTAATACTGAACTTCCAGATATAGTAATACACATCATTATTCTTGCTCGATTCAGTTGGTTCAGGGTGCATCGAGGTAAAAGTTTTTTCAAAAGAGTTTAATCTTACAGTAAAATCTTCCTGGCTTGCAGTATTTCCATTATTCTGCCTTATCAGCTTTATTTTTTTAACAAGCAACCCATTTTCTTCAACCTTGTCTTCAGTAACATCATTATAATTCCCAACATTGACTTTTTCAGTCCTGTCAACAAGGGTTTTCCCATTCATAGTAATCAAAACATGGACATCATAGCTTCCTTTTTCAACAAAATCTTTGAAAACAACTTTCAATTCTTCAGTCCTTGCTTCAAGAGGCAGCAACCTCACATTTCTTTCATCATCAAATAAACTGCTGTCAATAGATATTTTCAACCCATCAAGGGGAATATTATTTTTGTTCTTTAAATTTAATCTTATTAAATTCTCTTTTCTAGGATCCAAGCCCTGAGGATTATATTCAAGCTGTGCATCAATCAATTGCTCAAAAGCAACAAGGTTAACCAATAGTGCTCTGTCAACAGCCTCCCCAGTAGTTTTTGAATAAACTCTCAAATTAACAGAATAACTGCTTGGTTTTAAAGTTCCAACTGGAAATAATTCAATCCTGACTCTTTGCTTTTGCCCTGACTCCATATCCACACTTGTCTTCCCTTTAAGTCTCCAATTGCTATCTGTTAAGGTGATTCCATAACTGTCCTTAACTCCAAGGTTGTTAACATCAATAAAGAAACTCGCACCCTCACCAGGCAGCACAATATTTTTCTCGCTTTCCTCAGAAACAATGATTGATGCATTAGCAAATGGGATTAGAAATAAACATATTGCAATGACCAGGATTAACTTTTTCATGAAAACACCTCTTTCTAAGGTTA
>DATDZG010000029.1:0-8370 GCA_035288805.1 Candidatus Nanoarchaeia archaeon | reverse complement strand
AAGAAACTTATTGGCAAGACCAAATCCAAGAACAAAGAAAAGATGCAATCCAAAAATCAAGAGCAGTTATTGGCGGTCAATTTTCAGAGCAATTAGCCCCCTATCTCCCAAACTTCCAATATCTCCCCACAGAATGCAAATTTATTGGCAAGCCAATTGATTTTATTGTTTTCAAAGGCATGGATGAAAAAAACATCCAAGAAGTAATTTTCGTAGAAGTCAAATCAGGAAACTCAAAATTAAATCAGCATGAAAAGAACTTAAAAGAAACCATAGACAACAAAAGAGTAACCTGGGTAGAGTACAGAGTTCCTGAAGAAGTAACAAAGAGAAAAGAATTCTAATCAACCAGATTCTTGAAGTTCTAAACAAAGAAGCAATTTAATCTCCTCATAAAAACCCTTTTAACCCTTCCCATTATCTCAAATAAATGGCAATCCCTGATTTTAGCAATAAAAAAATCCTTGTAATAGGCGATTTAATGCTAGATAAACATATTTATGGAAAAGTAGAAAGAATCTCTCCAGAAGCCCCGGTTCCAGTATTAAAAGCTGAAAAAGAAACCTACAACCCAGGGGGAGCAGCAACAGTAGCAGCCAACTTAGCAGCATTAGGATGCAGAACTTTCATTGCCGGAGCTCTAGGAAACGATTATGCAGGCGGAACATTGGTTAATGAAATGCAAAAGCTCAATATCAACACAGAATCAATTTTAATAACTCAAAAGCCAACCATTCAGAAGATTCGTGGGCTATCAAAGCAGCATTTATTCAGGATAGATTATGAAGATACCTCATTATTAACACAAGATGATGAATTAACCTTGCTGCAGATGATTAAGGAAATTCTCCCAGAAATGGACGCAATAATCTTAAGCGATTATTCAAAAGGAACATTAACCCCGGGACTGATAAAGGCAATTATCCAAGAAGCCAACAATTGTAAAAAATTAATTACAGCAGATTGCAAACCAATAAACATGCAATATTACAAAGATGCAACAATCATCAAACCAAATAAAAAAGAAGCATTGGAAGCAGCCTTAGCATCTTCAATAGAAGAGGCTGGTAAAATCTTGCAGGGAAGATTAAACGCGATTATGGTCATCACAATGGGAGAAGAAGGCATCTCAGTTTTTGAAAGCAACAGCCAATTCCATATCCCTACAAAAGCTCAGAAAATTTATGATGTTGCAGGTGCAGGCGACACAGTCTTAGCCGTATTAACATTGGCTCTAACAAGCAATTATTCATTAAAAGAAGCTGTTGAATTAGCAAACGAAGCAGCAGCTATTGTAATCAGCAAACCGGGGGTTGCTTTTGTTTCAAAAGAAGAATTATTTCAGGAAACAAATATTCCAACCATCAAAAAAACATGGGGTGAGGAGCATATAATTGCCAACAATGAAAAATATTGCGGGAAGAAAATGCTGATTAAACAGGGATTCTATTCGAGTTATCACATGCATAAAATCAAAGAAGAAACATTTTATATTGCATCAGGTTGCTTAGAAGTAATTCATAATGGAAAATATTTGCAAGTGAAAACAGGAGAAACTTTGCATTTGAAACCCGGAGAATATCATAGCTTTAGAGCTCTGCAAGATACTACTTTCTTTGAATTCTCAACTCAGCATAAAGATGAGGATAATTACAGATTAACAAAAAGTTCTTTTGGAGATTCAGAATCCTGGAAACAGGAGATTGAGGCAGCAAACAGGGGGGTCGCCGAGGGTTAGTTTTTTCGCGAACCTTTTTGTTAAAAAGGCTCAAGGGGACCGCTGGGCACACTTATAATGAAAGCAGTTTTTCTTGATCGAGACGGAACCCTTGTTGAAGATAAACAAGGTTATCTGTATGAACCTGAAAAATTAAAATTTCTTCCCGGAGCAATACAAGGATTAAAATTATTGCAGCGAGCAGGATACGCATTAATCATTATCACGAATCAATCCGGAATCGCCAGGGGTAAATACGGGGAAAAAGATTATCTCGCATTCAGGCAGGAGATGCATTCAAGATTAAAAAAACAAAATATTAAAATCCTTGCTGAATTTTATTGCCCTCATCATCCTGAAGCCAAAATTGAAAAATACAGGAAAGATTGCAATTGCAGGAAACCAAAGCCCGGGATGCTAGAACAGGCGATAGCAATTGAACATATTAACCCAGAAGAATCCTGGACTATTGGGGACAAACCAGCAGACATAGAAGCAGGATTAAAAGCAGGCACAAGAGCGATAGGAATTATCAGCAGGGAATCAACAGAGAAAGAGTTAGCATCGGCTGGAGCTGAGTTTACAGCTAATAACTTAGAAGAGGCTGCAAAATATATTTTGACCCACGCTTGAAAAAGGTTTATAACTCTTTCTCATTCATTACAAGTATGGGGAAGGTTCTATCCTTAGTGGAATTGAAGTTAGAAGTTGAAAATTTAAGAAAAAAAGGAAAGAAGATAGTTGTTACCAATGGCGTTTTTGATTTAATCCATATTGCGCATTTACATATCTTAAAAAAATGCAAATCGATGGGAGATATTTTAATTGTTTTAATAAACTCAGATTATTCTGTCAAAAGATATAAAGGAGACAAACGCCCAATCTTAAATGAAAATGACAGAGCTGAATTACTGGCAGCATTCTCAATTGTGGATTATGTTTGCATTTTCCCAGAAGACACGCCATTAAAAGCATTGGAAGAAATCAAGCCAAATATCCTGGCAAAAGGAGGGGCATATATTCCAGAAAGAGTAAAAGCAGAAGAAGAGTTGTTAAAAAAATGGAGTGGAAAATTAATAACTTTTCCTTTGGAGAAAGAATACTCTTCTACAAACATCATAAAGAAAGTTCTCCAAGCTTACCAAGATGAACATATTCAATCGAAATAATCTAAACATTAAACCTTTATCAGCAAGGCAGTCAAAATCAGACTTATCAATAATGATTCAACCAGAATCAAAACCCGAAAAAATAACCAAAGAGGAATTAGCAAAAATAAAAGAAATAGCAGAATCAATCAAAGAGAGCAGGAAAAATAACGCTCCAGTAATCTTCGCATTTGGAGCACATTTCATCAAGAATGGATTGGCTTTAATACTAATTGAGTTAATGAAACAAGGCTATGTGCAGCATATTCTAGGCAATGGCGCTGTCTCAATTCATGATTGGGAATTAGCTTTCCAAGGAAAAACAGAAGAGGATGTTAAGAAGTATATTGCCGAAGGCCAATTTGGCATTTGGCAGGAAACAGGGTTTTACATGAACAAAGCAATTAACCTGCATCCAGAACTTGGTTATGGGCAAGCTTTAGGAAAGTTCATGTCTGAAAGCAAAATAAATCATCCATACAAGCAAAACAGCATCCTAGCACAAGCGTATCAATTAAAAATCCCATTATCAATTTGCACATCCATAGGCCATGATATTATATACACCCATCCTGAATGCAAAGGAGAAAGCATTGGAAAAGCATCGTATGTTGATTTCTTAAAGTTCGTAACAACTTTGGAGAATTTTGAACACGGAACATACATCTCAATCGGCTCAGCAATCACAAGCCCCATGGTGTTTGAAAAGGCACTCTCAATGGTAAAAAACATCGCAATCCAAAAAAACAAAAAATTAGAAAATTACAATATTTTCGTTGTCGATATCCAGCCAGGAACATGGGATTGGAGCAAAGGAGAGCCAGGAAAAGACCATCCAGCATATTATTTACGCTTCTGCAAAACCTTCTCAAGAATGCAGGGAGAATTTCAGTACATCAAAATGGATAATAAATATTTTCTGCATAATCTCTATCATCAATTGAGGTAACCATGAACTTAAAAAGAAAAGTTTAAATACACTCCAGCAATATAATCAGTTATGGGTTTTTTTGAGGACTACGGATCTTTTATGTTTTCTTCTTTATTCTCTCTAGGGTCTGTTGGGCTAATTCCGAATGTTCAGGAGATTGTCCCCTTGCTTATGATATCAATGGTGGTTGTTATGGTTGGAATCTATCGCCTTAACATCTGGTCTAAAAGAAAAGGAAAAGACCATTATTTCACCAGTATCTTTTCAGCATTAAGCATTCTATTTGCATTTTTGTACCTCTTCAAAGGAAACATCTTTGGGATTATTGCTGGCATGAGTTATATCTTTTTAGCTATATGGTATATGAGGGAGATGATTGCAAATATTGCAAATGAGACAAAAACCTATCAATAAGCTTGTAATCAGTTTAATTCTTTTTGCATTCCTTATTTTAATATTCATTTTTAGTGCACTATTCCTCTTAAAAGACAAAGAGTATAGTTTAAACATAATCCTGGGTTTTGGATTTTTAAGTTTTATCGTAATTATCCTGGCAATAATCTTTGTATCTTTTGAATCAATAAAAGAAATTATCTTAGGATGGTCTAAGGATAAAAAAGAATTAAAGTTTAAGAAAGAAGAGCCGCAACTAAAAGGTAGAAATAAGCCTAATAGAACATAAATTCATTCATTATTTTCTAACTAAAAAAAGTTCAAATAAAAACCCTTTTAAAAGAAGAGTTCATGTTGGTTGTATGAGCAAAGTTGAGGAGAGGAAAGAAAAATTCAAGAATTGGTTTAAAGAAAGCCACAATCTTATTTTTCTTGGAATACTTGCAGCAGCAATTATCATAAGAATAATATTCTTCTTAAAAACAATGAACCAGCCTGTCTGGTGGGATGAGGGAGAATATTTAGCAATGGCAAAATCATTTGCCCACAACATACCATTTAATTTCAATGCACAAAGAGGACCTTTATTCTCATTGGTTGTTGCCTCTCTTTTCATAATAGATGCAAGCGAGCCAGTGGTAAGATTCATTGCAGTAGTCATCCCCTCTCTCTTGGTTGTAGTGGCATCATATTTCTTGGGCAGCGCACTTTACAGCAAAAAAACAGGATTGATATTTGCATTCCTCAACGCAGTTTTCTGGGTAAGCCTATTCAACACAACAAGGATTCATACAGATATGCTTGCATTGCTGTTTGCAATACTTTCATTGTATATTTTCTGGAGATATTATGTTGTTGAAAAAAACATAAAATATCTCTGGCTTCTTGGGTTATTCACTGCTCTGGGTTTTGCAACACGCTCTCAAAATGCATTAATCCCTGCAGGAATGGTTGTTTATTTGCTATTGACTGAAAATTATAAATTCCTTCTGAAAAAAGAACTCTGGATAACTTTTTTAGTGTTTTTAATAGCCGTCTCACCATTAATCATTTGGAATACTTATCAGTTTGACAAACCATTAGCTCAGGTGTGGGGTTATGCATCAACCCAAAGCCTGGAAGAAAAATCCCACTACCCTATTGCCTGGAATGTCTGGGAGATATTTCCAATCTACTTATTGCCAAATAATTCATTCCTTGGAATAATATTTTTAATTCTCTTCCTGATAGGTTTGGTAACCTTTTCAAATGTAGTTCTAGGTTTTGATATAGTCATGAAAAATCAGGATAAAAAACTCAATGCAGACGCATTTGTCCTAATCTTGTTTTTCACATCGATAATCTATTTCATGTTCATTGAAAGACCAAGTGTATATGGCTACGACCCTAAATGGCTGATTTTCTCAGGGCTTGCAATGTTCTTAATAATCTCAAAAGGCTCGCTGCAGTTAGATGAGTGGTTAAGCAGGCATCTCAAGATATTCTCATTAATCATAATAGCCATATTATTAATTCTTGCTGCAATCCCTCAAATCTCAAATACAAATACTCTGGTTGAGCAAAAGAAAGATTCTTACCTGCAGGTAAAAGAGGCAGGATTATGGTTGAAAGAGCACACTTCTCCTGGAGAAGTGATTTATTCTCATTCATCCACACAAACAACATATTACTCAGACAGGCACACAAAAGGAATTCCCCCCACTTATGAAGATTTTGTCAAAGATCAGAGAGAAGACAATGCAAGATTCTTCACAGTCTCAGTCTTTGAAAAGCATCCGGAGTGGGCTTACAATTATCCTCAACAGCATCCAGATGAATTTATCCCTGTGCAGGCCTACACATTAAACAATCAGCCAGCATTAGTAATCTATCAATATAATCCAAAATCATCTCCTGAACGTTTTAATCAAACCAATTAAGCAATAAATAAAAGTATTGCAGAACAAAGCAAAAGGATGCAACAGCCAAGAATTATCTTTGTCTTTTATCCAGTGATGAACCCCAACAAATAACGCAGGAACAATCAAAAGATTCTTCCCAATATAAATCCCAAATTTTAAATATGCAAGAAATCCTTTTGGAAACCAGCTTATCTCCCTGTTTTCCTTGTTTTCAAAAGTGTAATGCCATCCCCATCCCCATTTCTTTTTCAAAAACTCTTTAAATCCAGAAATAGCATAATGGTGAGTGTATGCATTTTTCGCAATTGCCATTTTATTAAATCCTTTTTTTAACAAAGAATGAATCACATCAACATCTTGAGTATACCCATCAACCTCATCCAGCACTTTTTTCCTATACAAGAAACAATTCCCTCCAGTGCATAAACTCTCTTCTTCTTTGATAACATAGCTGAAATACTCCCCACAATCTTTTAACTGAATTTTTTCAAGAGCCATTCTCCCCTCCAATGATCTGTTTGATGCAAAAGGGTCAGTCCCAACATAGCTAAGATATCTATTTGTAAGGTTATCATTCTCATCAACATATAATCTGCATGCAGCCCCAAAAATCTCTTTATCTTTTAAAAAAGGAAGAACAAGATTTCTCAAACAATCTTTTCCAATTAACCTATTGTCTTGGTCAACAATCAAAATAATCTCATTCTTAGCTAATTTAACTCCCTGGTCTTTACCCATTCCTCTTCCTTCGGGATATTTTTTTAAATTATGATGAATCTTAACCTTATATTTTTTCAATAGCTCTAAAGTTCCATCTCCACTCCCCCCATCAACGCAAATCACTTCAAGTTTTCCAGAATAATTCTGAGAGAAAATACTATCAAGAAGTCTTTTAATCAGTCCCTGACCATTATACGTGCAGATAACAATGCTTATTGATGGATATTTCATATTGCAAAGAAGAAACTAAGGCTTAAAAAACTAACCTCTGCGGTGTGTAATATGGTTTAAAATAGGAACTTTGGTAGCAAATCTAAACTTATTATAAATATCATCTTCATTAACCCCGCAGGTAGCACAAATTCCTACTCTTTTAGTAATCAATTGTTTCCTAAATGCTCTTGCTTTCTCATTGTTCCAGATTTTCATAAAAGGCTCTTCAAATACATTGCCAAACACAATCTCATTCTCAGCATAAAAATCACAAGGACAAACATTTCCATCCCAGGTTATATAAGGAGTATACCATGGCAAAAAACAAGATTTGTCAATATTATGCCCCTTATTCGCACTCACCCCTGTTTCAACATCAAAATTCTTCAAAAACTCCAATAAGTTATCAATCCTCACAGGAACTTTAACATTCTTCAAAACTTTCTTAGTTCTTTCATAAACATCTCTTGCTTGCATAGAGGTAATATTATCCAATCCAGTATTTTCATTCTCATTATTTCCCAATCGAATCACGAAAGTTCCATTTATGCTGTCAAAGCCCATATCACTTGCCATTTGAATATACTCAGGAAGCTCATTAAAATTCTCTCTTTGCACAACCATGAAGCTGTGCATTTCAGTATTCTTTTTCCCAAGCTCTTTTTTCAATCCAAGAATAGTTTCAGTTCCTGCAATAAACTTTTCCCATTTTGCAGGCACTCTAATTTTTTCATAAGTTTCTTTTGTTGCACCATCCATAGATATAGACAAAATATCAGGACCAGCCTCAAGCATCTGGATTCCTTTCTCCCGAGTCATCAAAGTAGCGTTGCTGTCAAGCTTAACAAAAGTCCTTTTATCTTTTGCATAATTAATAATCTTGAAAATATCCCGATTAAGCAAAGGCTCTCCAATCCCTGTTAGATTCAGATAACAAGGATAAATCTGGTCAAAAACAAATTTAAAATTATCATAACTTAAACTTCCAGTTGGTCTTTTCAACCCAACACTCAAAGGGCACATAACACATCTTAAATTGCATATTGTTGTATTTTCAAACTTCAGTTTAAACGGCGTAGGAGCAGTAGGCCCTGAATGCACAGCATAAATCCCATTAGCAATAACCTTCAAAGGATATCTTCCTGAAATGCTTTTTTTTAAAATATGTGTGTATAACATGTTATAGCGAAAAGCCCTGGCTTAATTTCTTAAATCTTATCTGAAAATCATTCTCAGCCTCTCTATTATCCCCCTCAATATCGTAATTAAAGCTCTTTATAAAATCTCTCTTTAATGGAAAATTTTTATTAAAAAAAGTGATGAAATCAACTGCGAACAAGACAATTG
>DATDZG010000028.1:0-5048 GCA_035288805.1 Candidatus Nanoarchaeia archaeon | reverse complement strand
TTTTAAGGGTTTCTTTTTAGTGCAGGTTCTTTCTATATGCTTTTTCTTTTCCTGAAGGTTTTATTTTCGCAAAAAGAAAAGCTTCTTTTAGTGCAGGTTTTGCTTTTGGGAAAGAAAAAAGTGCTTTTAAAGTATTTCTTTTTTCCTTAAGAGTTTTCTTTTCTCAGCTCGTTTAATCTTTCTTTTTTTCGAGGCTTTTTCTTTCTAAGGGAAAAAAGTTCTTTTAAGAGTTTTGTTTTTTCCAAGAAGTTTTTCTTTCTAAGATGATTCTTTTTATAAAAGACTTCTTTTACACACTTATTAAAACTCAGCAAACCCCAGGTTAAAAGTAAAATAAATCCAATCGACATAGATTCAGCATAGAGGGGATTAATCTTGTAGACATCAAACGCAGCAAGACCCCTGAATATTTTAGCAAGTATAAAGAAAACGCTTGCACCCATAAAAATCTTCCAGGAGTTTGAGAATTTTCCATCAGTAAGCTTTGCAATCCCAAAGACATAAACAAAGCACACCACTCCAAGAACAATATTGACAGCCGAAGTTATCATAACAAACCCATTAATATTCATCCATTCTCACCTCAGATTTTTATAAAATCCTCCATACTTATTTTTTTATTGTGCTTTAGAAGTTTATTAAGCTTTCTATTATAATAAAAAATAATCACAATAAAGGATATTAAAACAATAAAAACCAGCCACAAAAACCAATTAAAAGATTTACTCTTCACAGGTTGTTTTTCAGCATTTTCAACAATAAAATTGGTGCTCGTCTCAGCACCATCAACATTCACTTTAAGAATATACCTCCCAGGTTTAGTATCATAAGGAAGAGCAAGATGAATCCCTGTATCTGTTCGGTCGTTGATAGCTATTGTCTTATCCAAAGACAGAATAACTTTTCCAGATTCATCAATCACAAACACTCTTACCATATAATCAGCCCTCTCCCCAGAAGAATCAATATCTATTAATTTTAAATCAGCATAAACCTCATCTCCAGGCTTTACAGACAAATAACCAAAAGGAAGTTCAATATCAGCAACAATCTTTGCATAGCCCAGAGGTAAAACTAAAAGAAAAAATACAATAAATGAAATCCCAAAATGGTTCATAAATCACCTGCAATTTTTAACAGCTGTTAATATTCCTAGGTTTATAATGTTTCTTATCAGCTTCTCTTGACAATAAACCCAGTATTTTTGATTTTAGCAGTTCAAACCATGTTAGTTCTGGTTCGTAAACATCAGGATTACTAAGAATCCTTGCTATGTAATTTGAAACACCTTTATCAACAATAACAACTTCTTTTATTGATTTAACATCAGCATGTTTAATTAATATGTATCTTTTACCAAGCTTCCTCCTAATCTCTTGATTAACTTCAATAAACCACCCAAATATTTTGTTATTTTTAATATATGTTTCCCCAATATACCCAACATCTTTTCCATCCTCTCCATATACATGCAGCCCTATGACTTCTTTTATTCTAGCTGAGTTTATAGGCATTAATCTCTTTTCAAATGATTTATCTTTTGAATAATTATTTTCTAAGATTGTTGCTGCTAGTTTTTTGTATGCTATTGCAGCTTCGCTATCTGCATTATAATCTACAACCGGCTTGTTTGATGAAATTGCCTTCAGCACGTTTTCATCATAAGGAACTTCTGCCAGAATTCTTGTGTTTAGAGCCTCTTTAATCTCCTTGCTTGTTAATTCATAATCTGTAAAAAGCATTTTATTCAGCACTACCCCTAGAATTTTTTTCTTAAGACGATGACTGTATTCTATACCTTTTGTTGAAGCTACAACCGAAGGCACTTCAGGATTAATAACCATAATCATAATATCAGAAGCACGCATAGCTGCTATGCTCTCTTGATTGAATCCTGGAGCAGAATCAAGCAGGATAACATCATAATCTCTTACTAGTTGAGATAATATAATATCGTAATAATTTGTTAAATGCCTTATACTCCCATTTATTGTTGATTGCTTATTCCCAAATTCCATCGAGATATCATTTGTAATTATATGGAGATTTGGTTTGTATTTAATAACTGCATTAGACACCAGATAGTGTTCATCCAACACTTCTTTGAAAGTAACCCTCTCCCCATTTATCCCAAAATGAAACCCTAGACTTGCTGTTGATATATTTGCATCTATTGCTAAGACCTTTTTGCCCAAGTTTGATAAAGCCACAGCTAGATTAGCTGTTGTGGTTGTTTTTCCAGCCCCCCCTTTTGGGCTGATGATTGCAATAACCTTACTTCTTTCTAACATATCTCATCATCCTCTCTTTTGTTTTATCAATAAGATTCTTTAACCCTCCAGGGTATACCTCAGCAGCATCCTTAATTCTTTCTGGTCTTCTCACCATGTTTAATCTTCTGTTATTATTCCCCTCAGAGTATCTGCCGTAGGATTTTAAGTCATCTTCAGTCTCTTTCCTACCCATGCTTGATTTTGAACCGCTTAATACCCTCACAAGTTTGTACTGGTAAAATATAAACAACACCACAATAATAACAAAAGCCCAAAGCAGGACGTAATTAAGGTTCAAGCCTAATGCCCCAAATAAAAATGGACTCTCAGTTTGTGGCTCCTCATTAACCTCAAACACATCAGCACCAGTGGCAATTCTAACCTCTTTATTGTCATAATAGGTAATCTTCACAGAAAAAATATATTTTCCCGGAGGAATGTACTTAGGAAGCTTAAACTCTTTTATTTTTTGAAATTGTGTTTGAATTACCACATTATCCTTTTCTTTGTCAATCACATCTCTGTCAAGATTCAAAATAGAATATTCAATCTCAGCATTTATCTTTTCAGTAGTCCCAAGATTATAAATTCTTACATCAGCCGCAGCAATTTTCCCAACTCCAACCAAACGATATTTTTCAGGAATGTCAACACTAACATCAAACAATGATAACCCTTTGCTGTCAATCTGAACAATTAAAGGAATAATCTCTTTAATCTCCCCTCCTTCAACAATAATCTTGCCAATGTATACCTCTGGCTCAAGATTCAACCCAGAAATCTTTACTTCAATGTTCTTTCCTTCTCCAGGATTCAAGTTAAGATTGTAAGCATCAGCACTATTTTCAATAACAGCAAAATCAACAGAAGGTTCAATCCTAATACTTAAATTCAATGGAAAATCTCCATCATTATAAATTTTTAAAAAGTCAGAAGTTCTTTCACCTTGTTTTAATCTAACCTTGATAGCCTTTTTATTTAATTTAATAGAAGATTTTTCACTTGTTATCTTTTCCCTTAATGCACTCCCTCCTCCCCCTCCAGAAGAGGCAGAAGAACCCCCAGAAGAACCAAGAGTTGTGGTTGTTGTACTTGTAGTAGTTGTAGTGGTTGTTGTACTTGTAGTGGTAGTAGCCCCAGGAATAATCCCTGTAACAAATTGAGAAAAATGAGTAATGATTGCATAAAATTGCAAGGGGTCTGTAGCTGCATTAATAACGATTGTTGATAATCCCCCCCAGCTTCCATTGCTGTCATTAAAAGTGTATAACCTTACATCATTTGCACTAAAATTACCCAATTGCAATAAAGAAAGATTAAAATAAATCCTAAACTCACCAGAACTAGCATTGGTAATATTCAATTCAAAATATTTAATGCTCTCTTGAACTTCATTGGTTTGAGGTTGGGAGGTATTCTTCCAATCATCAGGAAATGTATTCCCAAAAACAACAATGGTGGCAACATGGGCACTTTCATTCAGCCCAGAAATAACAGAAATAATTCTAGAAACAACAGGCTCGTTAAAAGTAATATTCCCAGAAGTTGCAGTGGAAGAATCATCACCTCGAATCAAGACAGAAACACTTAATGATCGAGAAATTGTCTTCCCAGTAATCCAAAACTTTCCAAGAATCTGAACAGGGTTCTCAGGGATTATAATATTTAAAAAAACAGAAACAGCAATTAAAACCACAAGCAAAGTTAAAACCCTTGAACACACCTCTTTCATCATTTATGAAAAGAACTCCATCCTTTTTAATCTTTCTTTTTACCTTAAGGTTTTTTCCATTATGTTTCTTTCGCTAATTTGTCTTTGACAAATGGCGCACCAAGGTTGTTCGGCAACCTTTGTGTTCCCTTAAGGCTTTTTCTTTTCTAAAGAAAAAGGCTTACTTTTTAGACTTTTTGCTCTTCTTTAAAACAGCATAACCAACCAAGATTAGCAGCACAATTATAGCAAGTGTAACAACTATTGAAGAAGTGCTCCATCCTTTTTCTTGAACTTCTTCAGCCAACGGTTTTTCCTCTTCAGCTAATTGTTCACTTCCAGCAATTGCATTTACAACAACAGGAATCTTTGTCCCAACACCAGTACTTAACTGAACCATCTCCTGCCCTTCTCTCTCACCAACCCCAATTTGATTTAGCTGAACCAAGATTGTGTATTTGCTTCCAACAGCAGCATCCCCGGGGATGATTATCTTTAATCTTAATTTTACACTTTCGCTTTTAGCAGGGACATTATAAACAGGATTATCAATCAAGCTGGCAATCTCGCTTCCATTTGTAATAAACGCTTTTAAATCAACATCCTCATCCCCGACCATGTTTTGCAACCCCAATGAAATCTCTCTACTCTCTCCAGGTGCAATGTTTAAAGGCTGCCCTTCCCAATAATCAGAAGTAATTCCAAATCCATTAGCATTAAAAGCCATAGCCCCAATTAGCAAAGCCACAATAATTATCATTAAATTTCTTCTTATCCTTCTTTCAATTTTTTTTACCATCTTCTCTTGAATTTTTTTCCCCTCATTTTTCTTTTTCCGAATTCCCTAACTTGCTTTCGGCAAATGGGGCACAATCTGTTTCATAGATTTGTGTTTTCTTTCTACAAAAAGAAAAAATCTATGACACAGCAAGCAGCCAATTGCTGATGTTGCTGAAATAAGCCTGCTTTGGAATTTGTGGAACTTTCTGTATGCAGAAGTATATATCCTCCTGCCCATTTCCAGCACTATTATTTCCTCTGGTTACATTAGCAGCAGTAATTGT
>DATDZG010000027.1:0-18473 GCA_035288805.1 Candidatus Nanoarchaeia archaeon | reverse complement strand
CAGTGAAACCTTAAAACAATTGCAAACAGATTACTTAGATTTGTATTTAATCCATTGGCCAAATAATAAAATTGACATGAAAGAAACATTCAAAGCCATGCACGAGTTATTACAAAAAGGAAAAGTCCGCAATATTGGAGTAAGTAATTTCACAGTAGAGCATCTAGAGCAAGCTAGAAAGTTAAGCAAAAAAATATCAATTAATCAGGTTGAATTCCATCCATACTTATACCAAAAAGCCCTATTAAATTATTGCAATGAAAATAAAGTTACTTTAACAGCATACTCACCTTTAGGCAGAGGCCAAATCTTAAACGATAAAACAATAACAGAGATTGCCAAAAAACATAATAAATCCCCAGCACAAATATGTTTGCGTTGGTTAATCCAAAAAGACATTATTGTAATCCCAAAAGCATCTTCAGAGCATCATTTAAAAAATAATCTCGAAGTCTTTGATTTCTCATTAAAAGAAAAAGAAATGAAATTAATTGACAGCATAGGAATTAAAAAACGCATGGTCAACCCAGGCTTCGCAGAGTTTGATTAGTCATTTTTACTTTTTAATTATTTCTTCAGCACCATCTTCACAATCTGAATAAACTCTTTTGTGTCATTAAGCAGGTCATTTATCTTTGAGTTATCAACTACAGCCTCAGTCCCATATTGGAATTTTTCCCTTAAGGTAATAATGTCATCCTTATCAAGGTTCTCATTAAAAGAAGCTATTCTCCTAAGCCAGCCAATATCCAAATCCACTTTCCTGATTTTTATCAGGTGTTCAACAGCCACAAATGTGCATTCTTGGTTTCTGCTTTCATAGCCATACTTTGCTAGAATTGCCAATAAGCAATGATACATTGAGTAGAAAGAAGCACTTACCGCCCAGTCCGGAAATTTACCTTTAGTTAAATGGATCATAGCCTTAAGATTATGGTTTGCTTTGTCAATATGCTTATTTGCCTTCTCAATGTCGGGTTGCACTTCTCTAAGCCCTCTGTGTTTATCTCCTTCTTTCTTGGCTTTTTTAAGACACCATTCCAGCTTATTTTCAAGATGAGCCATTTTTAATCTCCTCAACAATTATTTCCGGACCCCATAAGACCCAGCCATGTTTTAGCATGTCAATCATAGCATCATTATTTTTCTTTAGATTCTTAGCCAAGTCGCCTTTAACCATAATAATATCATGTATTCTTTTAGGATTTAATTCTTGTATTTCCTGAATCTTTTTTCTGACTTTATTATAATCTCTTTTCTCTATAATAAGTAAGACATCTATGTCCTTTGATTCCCTACCCTTCTTAACAGCAGATCCAAATAATATGCAGCTTAGTGCTATCCCTTTCAAAGGAAGAAGGTTTTCTGATTGCACTTCAGCATAAGTACTCAAATCATTTTGAACCAAAATAAATTCAGCAAGCCCTTTTCCAAATGCATCATTTAAACAAACACTATAATAGATTGCATTACCTATTCTTTCTGATTTCACCGCATTAATCTTTTCAAGCTTTTTAAGAATTTTATATATACCATTTGGGCTTAAGCCCAATCTTTTACCTATCTGATTTATGCTATTCCTCTCCTTAAAGTTTCTCACTAAAAAATCCACAACTCTTGCCTCATTTCTTGTTATATTATTCAATCAAACCACCGATATATACTACAAGTATATAACTATACACTCCCAGTATATAAAGGTTTCTGCTGGATATTTTATGCATTCACAATGAACAAAAAGTGGCTATTTTGTGCAATGGCAATGAAAATAAAGTGCAACAATAATTGTATCAATTATATAAATAAGTGTAACAAATATTGTATCAATTTAGAAAGGATTAATTATAACTTTTGATCAGGAAGAAGAGCTTAAACTAAATGGGAAAAAAATAGTTATTAAACCTGTTTGGAAGTGGCTTCTGGAAGAAAAGCACGATAGTAATTCCAGGTTTCGCAGAGTTTGATTAATCTTTTTAGCAAGTTTTTCTTTCCCACTAATGCTTTTCTTTTTCCCAAAGGTTCCCATTTTGTTTTTCTTTTCCCAAGGGTTTTCTTTTTTTGAAAAAGAAAAGGCTTAACCACAACCTTTAAATATATTAACAATTGTTAACTTTTCATGGCTCAGCAATCCTTACTACACCCGCAAGAAATAGAAGTATTTTATATAATCCCAACTCTGAGAAGGAATCTCGCTATCTCAATGAAGAAACAAGGATTAAATCAAAAACAAATCGCAGTATTATTAAACATAGAAGATGCAGCAGTTTCGCAATATATCAATGAAAAAAGAGGAAACAAAGTCCAATTAAGCGAAGAAATAATCAAAGAAGTTAACAAATCAGCATCTTTAGTCAAAGATAAGTTATCATTTTTAAGAGAGATGCAGAGACTATTAAAAACAGTGCAAGATTCAAGAGAAATCTGCAAGATACATAAACAATTTTCAAATCTTCCAGATAACTGTACTCCAGAAGCAGTTCTTTGTTGCAGGAGGTAAACATGCCATTACAAATAGAAATTGATAGAAGCAATTATGATGACCATATTGAAATTGAAAATGAATTCACAGCAGAACCAGGATTATCAGAATCTTTAATCAGATTTATCTCAGAGCAAAAAAAAGAGCCAGAATGGATGCTAAAAAAACGTTTGCAAGGATTGGAATTATTCAATAAAACTCCATTGCCAAAATGGGGGCCTTCTCTATCAGCATTAGACCTAAACAAAATAATTTATTACGTAAAACCGGGGATGAAAGAAGCAACTCGTTGGGAAGACCTGCCAGAAGAAATAAGAAAGACAGCCGAACGCATCGGGATTCCAGAAGCTGAAAAACACTCATTATCGGGTGCTGGGTTCCAATTTGATTGCTTAACTGAAGACAGCCTGATACATACTAATCCTCGTGGTCCAGTTGAGATAAAAAATATCAAACCAGGAGATGTGGTTTTCTCTTATGATGAAAATAATAATGAAATTGTAAAAAGTAAAGTAATTGGAGTTTTAGATAAAGGAAACTTGCCTGTTTTTGAGGTAAAGGTTGCAGGAAGAACAATAAAAGCAACATCAAATCACCCATTTTTAACATTAGTTGATAATAGAAAGGAAGGAAGACAAAGAGCAAGGTACACAAAAAAATGGAAACATCTCAATGAATTAAATGCAGGAGATGTAGTAGCAATAGCAACAGATCTCCCGGATTGCGGTGAGTCATATAAATTTCCAAAAATAGAGATTAACAGGATTATTAAAGGCAAAAATCAGACAGGTAAAACCTATTCTGTGGACATATCAAAGACATACAATAACATCTCTTTGCCGAAAGAAAGTAATGAAGATATTATGTGGATACTCGGATTATTTTTAGGTGATGGTTGGATTTCAAAAAGTAAGAAAGAATTCAAAAAGTATGTAAAGTTCGCTATCCCAAGCTCACAACATTCACTAAGAGAAGAATTGATTAATGCTTGTAAAAGGGTGTTTGGTTCTCGTGTTCTTACTTCAACAAAAGATTGGATAAGGATCAATTCAACAATTCTCGCACATTTTATAGAAGAAATAGGATTTGAAGGAACAGCAAGCACAAAAAAGGTTCCAGATTGGATTATGGCAATCCCAAAAAATGAAAAGCTTGCTTTTTTAGGAGGGTATTTAGACTCAGACGGAACAGTAAGAAACGGCAAGAAATCAAAAGATGTTGTTTACACCAGTGTAAATGAGAAAATTTTAGAAAAGGTAAAACAAATTTGCTTCTATTGCGGACTGCAAACTTCAAAGGTTACAACCATTTCAACATCATATCATTATAAAGGGAAAACAGAGAAAAAAATACTTCACAGACTCCACGTCTCTGGGAATACATTAATAATAAAAAGCAGATATGAATTCAAAAGAGAGAGATTGGAGAACAAAAAACAATACAGCAAATTTAGATCAATTTTAGAAACGAACATAAAAGCCCATACAAGTAATTCCGTCGGACTCGCAAAAATAGAATCTATAATTCCTGCAGGAATCCAGCATGTTTATGATATTTCAGTAGAAAATTATAGAAATTTTGTAGCAGAAGGGATAGTAGTTCATAATTCAGATATGGCATACCATAACTTAAAAAAAGAATGGGAAGACCAAGGAGTAATTTTTGAAAACATGGATGTTGCAGTTAAAAAATACCCAGAGTTAGTTAAAAAATACTTTATGACAAGCTGCATTCCAGTAAATGACCATAAGTTCATTATGCTGCATTCAGCAGTCTGGTCAGGAGGAACATTTATTTACATCCCGGAAAATGTAAAAGTGCAAATCCCATTACAGGCTTACTTTAGAATGAATGCATTAAAAGGAGGACAATTCGAACACACTTTAATCATTGCAGACAAAAACTCAGAAGTCCATTATATTGAAGGCTGTTCATCTCCAGTGTATTCTTCAGCTTCATTGCACGCAGGCTGCGTTGAAATCCATGTCTTAGAAAATGCAAGAGTTAGGTATAGCAGTGTAGAAAACTGGAGTAAAAATACTTACAATCTAAACACAAAGCGAGCATTAGTTCATAAAAACGCAATAATAGAATGGGTAAATGGAAATATGGGCTCGATATGTACAATGCTTTATCCTTGTTCTGTTTTGGTTGGCGAGGGAGCAAAGTCAGATAGTTTAGGAATAGCATTTGCAGCAAAGGGCCAAAATCAAGACACAGGTTCAAAAGTGATTCACGCAGCCCCCAATACGTCTTCAGTAATCTGCTCAAAAAGCATTTCAAAAAATGGAGGAATAACAAGTTACCGTGGATTAGTAAAAGTAATGAAAAATGCTATAAACACAAAATCCTCAGTTAATTGTGACGCATTATTAATAGACGAAGAGTCAGTATCAAATACATTCCCAACAATAATAACAGAGACAAACAAAGCAGATATTTCTCATGAAGCATCTGTAGGAAAAATCGGCGAAGAAGAAATATTCTATCTGATGTCAAGAGGATTATCAAAAGAGCAGGCAATCCAGATGGTTGTTTCAGGTTTTATAGAGCCAATTGTAAAGCAGCTGCCCTTGGAATACGCAGTAGAATTAAACAAGCTCATAGAACTAGAGATGGAGGGAACAGTAGGATGAAGGGTTGCACAGGGTTCATAAGGGGGACGCTGGTGACCCTTATTATGGAAGGAACAGTAGGATGAAATATGGAACAAGAAGCAGTTGTAATATCCGGAATTAGCAAGTCACCAATCCTCATAGATTCCAAACCAATATTAAATCTCGTTGCAGAAAAAGATTCAGAAGCAACAATCATAGAGCAGGCTAATTCAGAAGAATCAAGAACAATAAATATTCTGTTAAAAGAAAATGCAAAAATTAATTATATCTTAATCAACAATCAGAAAAACCTCGCAATAATAAAGAGAGTGGCAATCCTGGAAAAGAACGCGCAATTAAATCAAATTGACTGCATCCTTGGAAATGACAATGTTTCATTATCGTCAGAAACTCTTCTTCAAGGAGAGCATTCAGAATCAAACTACCAGTCAATCATTTTAGGATGCAACGAGCAGGTTTTCAACTTAGATTTATCATCAAATCATCTGGCATCAAACACAAAAAGCAACATGTTAACAAGAATTGTATTAAATGACAAAGCCGTTTCAAATCACAAAGGCCTGGTAAGAATAGACAAGAAAACAAGAAATTGCTTAGGCTATCAAAAATCAGAAACAATTTTATTAAGCGAGGATGCAAGGGCAAATTCAATTCCTAATTTAGAAATAGAAAACAACGACGTTTCTTGTACACATGGAGCAACAATCTCACAATTAGATGATTCAAAAATATTTTACTTAACCAGCAGAGGAATATCAGAAATAGAAGCCAAGAAAATAATGATTGAAGGGTTTTTCTCATCAATTTTAAACCATCTTTCAGATAATTTAAAAGAAGAAGTGGAAAACTCAATCCAGGAAAGATTGCTGAGGGTAAAATGAACATAAAAAAAGATTTCCCGATATTAAAAACAAAGATGAACAATAAAAGATTAATCTACTTAGACAACGCTGCATCAAGCTTAACCCCTGAGCAGGTATTGAAAGCAACAAACCAATATTATCATGAATACAGGACAAACGTTCATAGAACAATCTATTCAATCGGCGAGAAAGCAACAGCAAAGTTTGAAGAAGCAAGGGGTAAAGTAGCGAAGTTTATCAATGCAAAACCAGAGGAAATAATCTTTACAAGAAACACAACAGAATCTATGAACCTATTGGCATATTCTTTATCATCTCAATTGCATAATAATGACGAGGTTGTTTTAACAGAAATGGAGCACCATAGCAGCCTGGTTCCATGGCAGCAGATGTCAAAGAGGCATAACTTCAAATTAAACTTCATAAGAGTAAATAAAGAGGGAAAATTAGACCTGGAGCACGCAAGCTCATTAATCAATGAAAATACAAAAGTTGTTTCAGTTGTTCACATGTCAAACCTCTTAGGAACAATAAATCCTCTGGATTATATAGAAAAACTCACCCATAAATATAATGCAATATTTATTGTAGATGCAGCTCAATCAGCCCCACACTTGCAAATAGATGTTAAAAAATCAAACATAGATTTCATGGCATTTTCAGGCCATAAGATGTTAGGCCCAACAGGGATTGGAGTGCTATATGGAAAAAAAGAACTTTTGGAATCTTTACAACCCTTTCAGATGGGGGGAGGAACAATCTCAGAAGTTTCATACTTAAATACAATCTTCACAGAACCCCCTTTAAGATTTGAAGCAGGCACCCCAAATATTTCAGGAGCAATAGGATTGGGAGCAGCAATAGATTACTTGGAAAAATTAAAAATGAAATATATTCAACAACACACAGAATCATTAACTCAATATGCTTTAAAAGAATTGTCAAAAATAAAAGATATTGAAATTTACGGCCCAAAAAATATAAAAGAGCACGGACCCGTTGTCTCGTTTAATATACAAGGAATCCATCCTCATGATGCTGCAGCAGTCCTGGATAAAGAAGGAATAGCAGTAAGAGCAGGACATATGTGTGTTATGCCTTTAGTAAAACAGGTATTAAAAAAAGATGCAGTATGCAGAGCTTCATTTTACATTTACAACACAAAAGAAGATATTAATTCATTGGTTAAAGGATTAAAAAAAGTCCAGGAAAAATTCAAATGAAACAAAAGCAAGAGCAAAAAAAGGAAAACCTGAATCCAGGATGGCTTGGAAATATCGCAGATGATGAAATCTACAGAGAAAACATAATTGACCATTATAAAAATCCAAGAAACTTTGGAAAATTAACACATTACACTTTCAAGCACAAAGATACAAATACAAGCTGCGGAGATGAAGTTGAAATTTTCGTTTTAGTAGAACAAGATAAAGTAAAAGAAGTAAAATTCTTCGGAAGAGGATGCGCAATAAGCGTTGCAGCAGCATCGATGTTAACCGAGCATTTACAAGGAAAAACATTGAAAGAATTACAATCAATCTCAACAGAGGATATTTTGGAAATGCTGGGAATTAATCTGGGTATAGTAAGACAAAGATGCGGGTTATTATGCTTAAAAGCTTTAAATCATAGTATGAACAAGGAGGTGAGGTCGCACAGGGTTGATAAAGGTATTTTTTCCGCTAACGCTTTTATTAAAAGGGTTAAGGGGGACGCTGGTGACCCTTATAATGAAACTAGAAATTAAAAATTTACACGCAGAAATTAATAATCAAGAAATACTAAAAGGAATCAACCTAGAGTTAAGACAAGGAGAAGTCCATGCCTTAATGGGCAAGAATGGCTCTGGTAAATCAACATTGGCAAATGTATTAATGGGAAATAAAAAATACACTATTACGCAAGGTTCAATCTTATTAGATGGAAAAGATATAACCAATCTAGAGGTAGATGAAAGAGCAAAGTTAGGATTATTCTTATCTTTCCAATACCCTTCAGAAATAGCAGGATTAACATTATCAAGTTTCTTAAGAACAGCTTACAATTCAGTAAACAAAGAAAAATTAGACGTATTAAAATTCCATAATCTATTGAAAAAGAAAATGGAAGAATTAAACATCCCATATGAATTTATCAAGAGACATGTTAATGAAGGATTCTCTGGAGGAGAAAAAAAACGCTCTGAAATATTGCAGATGGCAATTCTCCAGCCAAAATATGCAATTTTAGATGAAACAGATTCAGGATTAGACATCAACGCAATAAAAACAATTGGCGAAGGAGTAAATAAGATGCGTAATGAAAACAGAGGAATATTAATAATAACTCATTATCATAGAATCTTAAATTACATAACCCCAGACAGAGTTTCAATCCTAAGCGACGGAAAAATAACCCAGACAGGCACAGGAGAACTTGCAAGGCATATTGAAGAACATGGTTTCAAGGAGATAGAAAATGCACAATAAAGAGCAGGCAATTGAAATATTGAAGAAAATAAATGACCCGGAATTAGACCTGGATATCTATACTCTTGGCTTAATCTACGAATTAGATGTCAAGGACAAAGCAGTAAAAATAAAAATGACATTCACAAGCCCAATGTGCCCATTTGGCCCTCAATTAGTTTCAACAGTCAAAAGCGAATTTGTAAAAAAAGGATTCAATGAACCAGCAGTTGAAATAACTTTCAACCCGCCATGGCAGCCAAGCGAAGATTTGAGAGCCATGTTAGGAGTATAGGAGGATAAAATGTTCGGATTATTTAAGAAAAAGAATACGAGTCAAACACGGATGAATCAGGAAATGATGGAGAATCCAAAAGAATTTTACAGCACAGATACTCATTTCGAGATGGATTCAACACACCGATCGACAGAAAAGAAAATAACAAAAGAAATGACAATTGCAACAATAGTTAAAAAATACCCTGAAGTAGTAGATCCTTTAACAGCAGCAGGAATTCATTGCGTCGGCTGCCACGTATCACCATATGAAACATTAGAGCAAGGATTACTTGGCCACGGCATGAATCAAGAAGCTGTATCATCACTTGTTTCAAGGCTGAACCAAACAATTCAGAAGAAACAAAGTGCACCAAGCTCATTTTCATTAACCGAAAACGCAGCAAAAAAAATTCATGAACTCTCAAAAAATAAAAATATGGCCGGATTACGAGTTTCAGTTACACCTGGAGGATGTTCAGGATTTCAATACGAATTCGATTTAGAGAATAAAGAACAGCCAAATGATATTATCATTGAACAAAAGGATACAAAAATTTTCATCCAACCGGAAACAATGGAGATGATTAAAGGGTCTGAGCTAGATTACTCAGATGCTTTGCAGGGAGCAGGGTTCAAAATACAAAATCCCCAGGCAAAATCAACCTGCGGCTGCGGAAGTTCGTTTAGCTAAGATGGATTACAAACTTCTTGACAATTATGTATCGAAGCTTACTCAAGATCAAGAAAAATTCCTCAACTCATTAACAACGAATGAGTTAGACAAACCAGTAAATGCATTCTTAGATAAGTTAGGAAAGCTTATTGTTCTAGTCTATCAATTAAAGAAAAAAGATGCTATTTATCTATCCATTCCAAATAAATACGAACAGCAATTAAACCAACACCTCCAGCCTTACCTAAGGCTTTCAAAAGTAAAGATGGAAAAAACAAATCTTAAAGCAGTCCACATTGTTCCTGAAAAAGAAGAAGAAGAAATAGGCACTTTAATCATCCAGCAAAACATTGGTTACATAACATTGCTTGAAAACGTTGACCAGCTTAAACATTTGAAGGAAGTATCAGAAGAAGAATACAAAAAAATAAGACTAGAAAACAACCTCCCATCACAAGGAATTGATTTCAATAATGAAATGTTCTTAGAAGTAAACATTCCAGAAGCAATCTCTTACACCAAAGGTTGTTATCTCGGCCAAGAGATTATAGCCAGGGTCCATCATAAAAGCAAACCATCAAAAATTCTAACAAGAATTTTATACCCTGAGCTGCCAAAAGATTTGAAAGTAACCTCACATCAAGAAGAAATTGGAGCAATTAAATCATCCTGTTACTCAGAAAAATTCAATGGTCATCTCTGTTTTGCAAAGATTAAAAACGATGATAAAGAAATTGATGATGGAGAAAGAGTATAACTTATACATCAAAGGAATAAACCTTGAAAGAAACACTCACCTCTCTATAGCTCTTTACAAGAGTATCAAACCCAGGAAGTATCCCCATCATCTTCTCCTCATGAACAAGTACAACGGGAAATCCTAATCCAGAAACATTTCTATCCATATGTACAAGTTCCATTAAACTCGCTTCTCTTCCAACACCTTTTCTTGATTCAAACTCCTGAAACAAGGAGTCAATATCAGGAATAAACACAATTTCAGGACTGGGCTCTCCACCAGCAGCAGCCGCTAATTTTGCATATAATTTAGAAGGAAACCTTTCAGCATGCTCAGAATTTTCAATCCCTTCATCAAGCAAAGCCCACATGTAAGCTTCCCCTGCAAGGTCATCAAAGTAAGGAGTTCTAAAAGACACCTCAATCCTTGGCTTAGCCCCCATTTTTCTCATCTCAGAAGTAATCGAAGGAGTAATCATCCCAGGTTTTATCCCCTGAACATGAAGAAGATGGAATCCAGAGTTCTTCCGCTGTATTTCATCTTTATAGTTTGATGCAAGTTCGTCAAACATTCCAAGAAACCAAGAAGATAAATTTAAATACTTATCTCTCCTCTCATCTCTATGTCTAGCAGCAATAATTCAAGAAAATCAGTTTTAAATTTGCTAGTCACAATTCTCTTAGTTATTTAAGGGCCCAGGTTAGTGTATCTCCGGGCTCGAACATCATCACAATTTCTAGATACATGAACACAAAGAAAACATCCTAAATAATGGACGCATAGGGTTATTTTTTGGTGAAGCTTTTTTATTAAAAAAGGTTCGCAGGTAGCCCTTATGGAGGTTAAAATGGAAGAAACAAATGAAAAAATCTACCAGCCGAAAACAGTAAAAGAGATGACCAAACAGGAATTAGTTGACAGGCTAAAACAAGCAGGATTTGATTATCAAGGATTAGCAAGACCTTTAAACAGAAGAGGAAAACCCTTGGAAACAATAATCTCAAATGGAAGAACCTATACCGTTCAAACCAGAGCGATGTACGACGAATCTATGGCTTTGTTGGAGACGGTAAACTTTGTAGAAAACAATCAAGATTACATGCACAGAGCGCTATCAGAGTTAGAATAATCAATCAAACGGCTTGCAAATATCATAATAATCACATTGCCCATGCGAATACTTGCATAACCCGCTAGGTTTTCTTATGTAATCTTTTTTATCTTTGCTCTTAGTCTTTTCTTTCATCTCATTGCATTCATCCTCAGCTTTTTTAATCAAAGAATCATCAACATCAATCCATTGTTCTCTGCCATCCCCAAGAAAAAATATCCCAACCTTCCCAGGAGCCTTATCTCTATTTTCCTTGTAAAGCAAAGAGTAAATTGCAAGTTGTAGTTTATACTCCTCACTAATCCCACCTTTCCTGGAAGTCTTGTAATCAATCAATTTTACTCCAGAAGAATCATCGTAAACAGCATCAATATAGCCCTGTACAGAAAAACTCTCAGAAACTAACTTCTGTTCAGTTCTAGGTTTTAAGGCAATAAATCCATCTTGAACATCTTTATTAATCATCTCATTTTTCAATCTCGCAATAAAGATGTCAAACCAATTATTAATCATCTTCATGCTCTCATAATAATAATGCTCAATAATCCTAGGATTATGATTCAGCAATTCATTAATCTTACCAATATTCTCCCTCCAGCCAGAGTTAAAAAGATTCATAATCACAACTCTCAAGATAATATCATAATTCTCCTCATTCAACATATCCACATTAATATTAAAGAAATGTTCAAGGGCCTTATGCACAATTCCCCCTCTAACAGTATAGATGTTTTCCTTCCCAGGAATTTTCTCAATATAAGAATAATAATACTTTCTTGGGCATTGTTTATATGTGTTGATTGAACTAGGACTCTCTATTCTTGTCATGTTTTAGGAAACTAAGAGGATTATATAAACATTTAGAAAATAAAAGATAAAAATAAACAAAAAATAACATTTCTCTTTAATATTTTATTCATCAACTTCATAACCCCCTATAAATATTTTAATAAAATATTGTAATAAAACATATATTTTACAATCACCTTATAAAACTTCCCCAAATTTTTCACTATAGTTAATAAACTTTTACATTTTATCGGCGAGAAATATTAATGATAGTTAAGAAATACATTTTAGATTTTTAATAAAAAGTTAAAGAAGAAAAAATTAATTGCTCACTCTAGTCCTTTGATGCTGTCCTATAAAACCAACAACAGCTTTTCCTAGTTTGTCAGCGTAATCAAAAGCTATCCTAACTGTATTTCTTACATCATGCGAAACCCCTTTCCCAACATGCTCTCTAAGTTCGTACTTAACACCTTCATGAGTAACCATATAGTCACCTGGGAATTCCCCCATAGTTTTTTCAGACTGGCTTGAAACATAAGTGAAACCAGTATCATCTAAACAAGATTTTGTAAGATCATTCACTCTAGCTTCTCCTCGCCTGGAAGGAACATAAGTTTCAGAAAGCCATCCAAAAAACTTTAACACCTGCTCAGGATTTTTATACAAGCATTTTCTTGCACCATCTTCAGCTTTTGGAGTAATCACAACATCATCAGAATAATCTTTTTTTGCTTTCTGAACAGCATCATAAACATTTTTAATCTCAAAAACAGGTTCATCATCACCATTTTTTCTCCTCTCAAGAGCAGCTTCCAATCCTTTAATTCTTTCACGTAAAGAATAAACAATAGACTCTTTCGAAGAATCATTTTGTTTAAGCCCACTTACCTCTCTTCGCAATAAATCATTTTCATCAGCATACGCTAAAGCAAGTTCTTGATAGTTTCCAGCTTCTCTTAATACAGCAATTCTCTTGTTAAGCTGCATTCTGGCAATATCTTCAAGGCTTATAAGAGAATTCCCGCTAACAGAATATCCAGCAACCAGTTCAAATAACATTGCTGAAAATCTTTTTTTATCTTCAACACCTCTTTTATTAATACATACCTCTCTTATCTTTTCACCATTCCAATATTTATGAAACCCAGAGCCAGAGTTAACAGACGGCCAATAAATTCTCACAGCCCCGTTCCAGCACCCCATATCTCTTCCTAAACTATCTCTGGTTTGTAATGTAACTTTATGGTCTGCACTATGAAAAACATGAGCCAGTCCAGATAACATCTTTGCAGTAAGCCCAACATCTATCAAAGGCGAATCATCAGCGATACCAGCACTTGCAAATATCAAAGGCAATTTTCGTTGAGCATCATAAATCATGTCTATAACCCTATCAACATTATTTTCAGTTACAACGCGAGGTTTTGTTGAAAGCCCATAATCAGAAAAGCAAGGGAAATTATTAATCAACAGAGGAACCAATCCAGGTCTTGAAATATTGGATTGCACAGGTTTAATAACATCATGTTCTAATCCGTTTGCAACAGAAATCTCAACATCATTCACATTATCTTCTCTTCGAACAACCCCCACATCTTCAACCCAGATTAATTGCTCATCTGACCTGTCAGGAAAAGTCCACCTCATTACAAAATTCTTTTTTCCAGAATCCTCTTCATACTTAGTCTCGACATGAGAGTCCTCTATCTTAACATCCATACCTCTATTAAACTCAGAAAGACTCTCTTTAGAACCAACACCCATATACACCATCCAATCCTTAGTAGATTCTAATATCCTATCTAAAGAAACAGTCTTATCAATTGAAAATCTTGTTCTATACACAGGTTTCATAAAGAATCAAACTGTTTCAGCATTTATAAACCTTTTTATTATTACTATTAGCAAGTAATTACAATCCAGCATAAGTCTTCTGCATCATCAAAGCATCATCTTGAGGAATAGTGCTTTCACAAATCAAAACACCCTTAACCTTAAACTCTTTCAGCGTTTTCAACAATTCTTTATAATTAAACCCGCTTTCCTTCAACAATAAATGATTCTTCTCCCCTTTATCCCCGAAAGCAATCCCAGCAGCATGAATATGCATATTCTCCAAAGCATTTTTGCCAAGCTCTTTTTCAACCTTGGTTAAGATGCTTCTAAACTCAGCAAGAGTATTGTTCTCCCCCACAGTTCTTGCATACAGATGAGAAAAATCAATACAAGGCAATACCTGTTCAATCTCACTGCTTAGCTTCAACAACTCATCCAAATCTCCAAATTGGCTCTTTTTGCCAGAAATCTCAGGCCTAATCCATATTTTGTCATCCACTTGCTTTACCTCATTAACAATCTTCTTAACCCCTTCTTTAATTCGTTCATAAGTCTTTTCTCGAGTATCTTTCATATAATAGCCTGCGTGAAAGCAAACGCTCCACCCATTGCATAAACTCAAAATCTTAGCAGAGTTAGTAATATACGAAATGCTTGCATGAAACTTTTTCTTATCTTCAGAATTTAAATTAATAAAATAAGGAGCATGACAGGTTAATACAACATCATTTTTCTTCCTGGCATCAGCGACCAGAGGAGCCTTCTCCTTGGAAATATTTACACTATGAACAAATTCCAATTCCATAGCATCAAGTTTCAGTTTCCGAACTTGCTCAATTCCTTTTAAAGTATCACCTTTCGTAGAATGCGGTATCCCAGCAGTTCCGAAACGAAGTTTGTCCATAATCTTGCTTATTCGCCAAGCTTTTAAAATTTTCTTTATTAAAGAATCAGATGAACAGAAGAACAATCTACGCAGGACTCGTAATAGCGATGTTAGAAATCCCTCTTGAGCCTATAATCCACTACGCTATTCCAGTAATGGATAATCTCTATTTTAAAAAAATCAAAGAACACATCCTCAACTAAGGAATTTTCAAAGGATACTTTCAAATCATCAGGAATTAGAAGCACAAATGTATCAAATAACAAGCATTGATTCAATATTAAAAAGACAATTAAAAGAAATGAATCATTTCATTCCTCCAGAAGCAGAACAAGCTACAAGATATCAAGAATGAATGTAAGAGAAGATTATTCCAACAGCAATAATAAACCCATCACACCAATACCAAGAAGAAATACAACAACCTGCATAACCCCTTTTCCAAGTTCTTTCTCCTCATGAAGTTCAGGAATTAAATCACTTCCAGCAATGTATAAAAAAGTGCCAACTGCAAAAGGCACCAAGAATTTAGTCAAGTCCCACGGAATAAAAAACACAATCAATACTCCAAGCACGCAAGTTAAAGCAGAAAGAAAATTAAAAAAAAGCGCTTTTGTCCTTTTCAATCCAGAATAAATCAAAATCCCAAAGTCTCCAAGTTCTTGAGGAATCTCGTGAAAAATAACAGCAAGCGTGGTTGCTAAGCCAACAGGAAAGCTAACCAAGTAGCTCCCTCCAATAATCAAGCCATCAATAAAATTATGAACAGCATCCCCAACAAGATTCATATACGCTATTGTCTTTACTTTCTTGCTTTTATGATGCTCAGGATTATGGCAATGATGCCAATGGATTATTTTCTCAACAATAAAAGAGAACACAATACCAGAAAGAACAAACAACCCAGTTGCAATAGTAAACCCGGATTTAGCAGCCTCAGGCAATAAATGAAAAAAAGCATCTCCAAACAAGGCCCCTGCAGAAAACCCAACAAAGTAAACTAAAATCTTATGCAAAGTTTTTTCATTCAAAGTCAGGCTTAAAGCCCCAACAAAAGAAAGCAAGCTAACAATAATCACACTAATCAAAGAATAAATAAATGCTTCAATCATAGTTTAAACAACAAACAGCTATATATAAATATTGCTTCTCTCTTCAAAAGTTATGAAAACAAAATTCTTGGTATTAACTTTATTTCTACTCTTGGTTAGCTCTTGCAGCAGCAATAACAAAGAGCAATTAACATCATCAGCAATCCAAGAAACTAAACAAATCAATGAAAATCCAAACATAAACTTAGAAGGCCCATTCTTAGTAGCAAGAATAATTGACGGAGACACTTTAGAAATTAACAGCTCATATAAAATCCGATTATCAGGAATCAACACCCCAGAAACAGGAGAATGCTATTATCAGGAAGCAAAACAATTCCTATCTTCATTAACTCTCAATCAAGAAATATATCTGGAAAGAGATATAACAAACAAAGATGTCTATGGAAGATTCTTAAGATATATTTACATCCAGGATGATTTAATAAACTCAATTTTGGTTGAAGAAGGATATGCAAAGGTCTATGATAAATATGCAAACGACACCAAAAGGTATCAACAATTAAAACGTATTGAAGACCCAGCAAAAACAAATATGCTGGGGGTATGGAGCTGCCCAGAAACAAATACTAATTGTCTTTTTCTAGGAAGCAAAAACTCAGACAAGTATTACAAACCAGGATGCAAAACAATAAAAAGAATCAAGCCAGAAAACTTAATCTGTTACAATTCAACAGCCCAGGTTAAAAAACTAACAGAAGGGAATTGCTAGTACGTCTACATTGCGTGTAAATCTTTCTGTGGTGTAGACGTATAAACTACATATTAAATCCCAGCCCCTATAATCCACCCTTCTTCTTCCAAGCAAGTTTTAATCTGCTCTTTTGACAATCCTTGAGGAGCCTCAAATATTTTTCCAAGTTGATTTTTATCATCCAACCAAGAAAGCCATGAAACAACAGCTTTTACTTGCGCTTGGTCTCTAATCTCAATTTTCTTATCCAATTCAAGAGGAATATTTCCAGGCCAAATCTCACAATGCAGGATGCAAGGGCCCTTACCAACAGGGTCTTTTGTAAAACCAGTTTCAAACGGCCAGACTTTACTATATCTGGAGAGTTCTTCATCATCCCTCAACTGACAGACAATAGGAATCCCGACAAGGCATTGCCCTCCAACACTTGCAGGTCCAGCCAGTTTCCAGATAGGTTGAATCCCCTTGCTTTTTTCCATATTGTCAACAATCCTATATCTCTCCAATAATACTCCATTAGCAGAAAAAGGATAACTTAATTTTGGGCTTTTGATAGTTAATGTTTTATACTCCCTTCCCACAGGATGCCCCCATAAAGGACCGTCTTTCCCACCACACCTTTCATTGAGTAAAGAAGCAACTTCAAATCTATTATTAGCATTTTCTTCAGTATCGGTAATCAACTTATTGAGCTGATTCCAAAGCACCTTCCAAGGAACACCTTTTAATCCAAGAGCTCTTGCAAACCCCTTAGGGTAACCATAAGCAAAATCAAATCCAACAAATACCCTTTCTTTTTTCTGCACATGCTCAAGCAATTTTTCTTTCAAATAGCTTTTGCATGCATGTCTGGTTTTGAAATAGCTTTCAGCAGAGCCACCATTCGCAAGCTTCTCACCCACCCATAAAGAATCTTTACTAGGTTTATTTGCACTAGGCACATTCTTAGAACTCCAGTCAACAGCATAATAAGCATCAAACAGTCTTGCCATAAAATGAGAAATGCACAAAGGCTTTTATAGATTGCTAAAACTTTTAAACCCCATTAAATTATAAAAATCATGAAAAAATCAACAATCATCAACATCCTTCTCATCTTAACCATGTTAGGAATCTTAACCTCAACCTACTTAGTAAAGCTCCATTATTCTCAATCATCATCATTTTGCAACATCAACGATAAATTAAACTGCGATATTGTGAATAAATCCCAATATGCATTATTCCCCCCTTTATACGGAGCACCAATCTCTTTGTTAGGATTATTAAACTTCTTAATCTTATTTTTAGCAATAATTTTAATCAGCAAAAACAAGCAATTTTCATTATTCAAAGAGCAAATAGACCAATTAGTTTTATCAGAATTCATTTATTATGCTTTATTAGCAAACTTGTTATTCGCAGCTTATCTCATATACATAGAATCTTTTGTTTTGGGAGTTTTCTGCATTATCTGCTTACTGTTAGATTTAATTATCATTTTATCAATCTTCTTTTCATACAAATTAAAAAAATCTTCCTAGCAAGGATAGATTAGGATTTCTATCCATCAGAGCAAGAGGAGCAGGAACATACCTTTCAACAATTTCAACAGGAAAATTTCTATAAGCTTCTTTAACTCTATTAAGAGCAGAATTCTGAATCGAAGCATCAATTCCGCCATGCTTCCCCCCGCTAACATTTACATAAGTTCCATGTTTATTCCTAAACTTCCCAACCACAATCTTATCACAAAAATAAAATTTATTGAAACTAGAATCTAACTTATTTAAAAGCTCTTTAACACTTTCTTCAGAAAGAAAAGAAACATCAAGTGTAGCAAGCCTATACATCATTTCTTTTCTGTAAAAACAATCTTTTCTGCTCTGCACAATTTTATACCTAAGAGGTTTAAGAGGAGAACCTCTCCCGCCAATATCCAATCCAAAAACAAATTCAAAAATA
>DATDZG010000026.1:0-14140 GCA_035288805.1 Candidatus Nanoarchaeia archaeon | reverse complement strand
CCCTCGGCCCCCGCATTAGGAGTGCGGTGCTCTGATCCAAGCTGAGCTACAGGTCCTTAAAAATAAAGAAAGAAAGAGATTTTAAAAGAGTTGTCATATTTTCAACTCAACCTTCTCATTTCTATCAAGCAGATTAATAATATTCTTGCCTAATTTTCCTTTTTTATTAATCCTAACCTCACCTTTCTTTCCAACTTGAGTATTAAACAAATACATCCCATTTGCATAACCAGTGACCATTTTTCCAACCAAGTTGCTTTCAACATTGAAAATAATTGCTTTCTTGGTTTCAGTAACACTATGCACTATTTCCTTCTCATCATCATACTTATCATCAAGAGTTAAAACATTAATCCCAATCCCAAGTCTTTTCTCAAGTTCTTTAATCGTTTCTCCATTCTTGCCGATAACCCGAGCAATTTCATCTTCAGGGATATACACATTAGCTTTATGAGAACTAACCACCTCAACTTCAGCATCAGAAGAAATTTTTCTTATAGTATTTTGAATCTGCAGCCCAGCCAATCTCTCCAAAGGAGTTTCTTTCTTTAATGTTACAGGAACAACAGTGGTTTGCTCACCATAAGAATAAATCTCATATTCCAAAGCATTGCTTTCAAAATCTCTTATCTCAACAATAGGTCTTGCCAAATCCTCCTCAGTCATTCCCGAAGGAACTTTAACAACCATCTTCAAACTTAAAACTTTTCCAACTTTCCCATTTTTAATAAAAATAACAGTATCAATCACCTGAGGGATTATTCCGAGTTCAGTTTTTCCAAGAAATCTTTGAATAGCGTCAACAGGATTTGTAGCATGAACAACACCAGCAAGTCCAATTCCAGCCAATCTCAAATCAGTAAATAATCTAAAATCTTCAAAATTCCTCATCTCATCAAACACAGTATAATCAGGTCTGCTTAACAATAAAATATCGTGAATCTCCTGGCTTGAAGCATGGCTAATAGCATATTGTGTAACCTCATCTTTCAATTGCATATCTCTTGGAGCTTCAATGGTCTTCACAATCTTCTCCTGGGAAGCATAAAACTCAGTCAAAGCAGAGGCAAATGTTGATTTTCCCTCTCCTGGAGAACCAGCAATCAAAATCCCTTCAGCCTGATTAAAAATCCTTTTCCTTAACTTCTCACTCAATTGATAATCTTCAATATCTAATTTTTTAACAGGCCTTACAATAGTAATCTCCCACCCATCACTTAAAGGAGGCCGAGTAATCACAACTCTATAATTCTCAATTTGTGCAATTGAACTGCCCCTCCTTTCAATCTCAATATACCCTTTAGCACTTAATTTAGCCTCTTCAATAATCTCTTTAGCAAGTTCCTGAACATACTCCCCAGGCAATCTCTCATCATCCAAAACAACAAATTTCCAGTCCCCAGGAACTCCTCTTTTAGCTTTTGGCTGTGTATTTTCTTTCAAATGCACACTCATCGTAGTCTCATCAAAATATTTTTCAATACGCATCTCCTTATGTTTAATCACAGGCTCAATATAGATAACCTTCATCCCTTTGGCCTCGCCAACTCTGCTCTGCACTTTATCCCCGGTAATCAAGGTTGCATTTTCATCCAAAGCCAATCCTCTAATCAAAGCATCAATCTCCCCAAGAGATGCATGTTTTATGTTTCCAGCATCAGGTCTTTTTCCAACAAACTGAATAGTAAACTTATACTCAACAGCCAAATCTTTTAATTTCTTCAATTCATCCAGACCAAGAAATCCAATAGTTCTTCCTGTATTAGCTTGATGTTCTAATTCAGCTAAAACAGCTTCATGAATTAAAATTTCTTTAACTTTAATCTCTTTATTTTTAATCTTCTGACTAACCAAATTCTCAATTATGATGCTGGTATCCGGCACTAATTTTTCTATAATTTCCATTTTATATTTTCTTTTCCAAGGTTTAGTGACAAGTTCATTGAACTTTCACTACTGTTCAAGTCTTTTAGACCTTGAACATTTTCTTTTTTAAAAGAAAAGCTTATATACTCCTATTTTTCAATATTCTCTGGGCTAACTAAGAATAAGCAACTGAAGTTAGCCCGTTTTTTCAGTATTTAAACCTTTTTATTTCATGAAGGGAAAGGTGTTTTTCATTTCGTACATGTTCATTCTGGGTCAATTCTGGAGAACCATAAATAATTTCAACTAATCCTCGTAAAGCCTCTTTTTTCCCCTTAGAACGAATAAATTTATAGTTATCTATAAGTTTCTCACCAGGACTGCTTTTTATTTGAAAATAACCCCCATCATAGACAGCAAGAAGAGAACAGCCTTTAAATCGGGTACCCTTCTGGGAATCTTCATCAATTTCAGGCTCTGACTGATTTATAAAATCCGCTAAATTCAAAAATACTCTAAATGAGTTTGTTTTTTTTGAGAAAAAAACACCTTTAACATCCTTACCTTTAGTAGGCACACCTTTTAATAAAAAATCATAAGTAGAGGTATTCGAAGAAATAAGATAGAACAACCCCTCTTTTAAGAGAGAAAGATTATCCAGAGCACTAACTATCCTGCATGAAGAACTGTCAGATTGAACATCTCTAGAAGAAAATTTAAAACTAAGAAAATGCACTTGCTGAGGGTACTGTTGCTTATCGTTAAGAATATCTTCAGGCAAAGGATCATAAAATGCCCCTTTTAAAGGAACCCCATATTTTTTTGCTTCCATGACTGTAGAAGGATCAAGTTTTATTCTTTTTTGAATTGCAAAACGTATAACTTTTTTTAATCCATCAACAGCTTCAAGCCGTTTTCTCGATTCATCTTTATTCATAATTACCCCGAGAAATGCTAAAAAAATCCTATTTAAGAGTTTCTTTTTAAGAAAAACATAGATTTTTAATCTTTACCAACATGCCTTAAAGATGGAAACATACGAAATAGTTGTAAGCTTTGATGATGAAACTGCAGGGCAGTTCAGAAGAGCAAGATACTCTAGTTTTATAAAAAAATACAATGCAGAAGCCTCACAACATCCAGCATCTGGGTTATCAACCATCGTCTTTACAACAACAGAAAAATTAACCAAAGAAGAGGTAGAGCGAGAACTTCAGGGATTAGAAGTGGTGGTATTTCTTGATACATGTCTTGAAACCGATCTAAATAGACAACACGCATGAAAGAATACCGGGCGTTGCTTGTTAGAAAGATTTGAAAACAATCAGATACATTTATTTTAGGTCAATACGGATAAGAATAAAGAAGCTGCCCCGTGCGAGATTTGAACTCGCGTTACTGCCTCTCTTTAGCCGCATCCTCAGTTTCTTTTCCCCGAGGGCTTTTCTTTTGAAAGAAAAGGGCTCTTTGAAAGGGCAGTGTCCTCTCGATTTTCTTTTGAGAAAATGACCGGGCTAGACTAACGGGGCCTAATTTCCTAGCTATTTGAGCCTTTTTATAGGTTTTGCTTTAATAATTAATATACCTGTTAATTTTTTTCCGTCGATAAAATAAAATGGATATTAAGAAAAAGAAAACAATATAAACAAGTTATTATTTAAAAAGTTATCATGAATTTTTCTAAAGAAGAGAGCATAAACAAAAGAAAAAGACTCCTTGGAAATTTAAAAAACACCTATTGCAGATTAAAGCCCAGTAATATAGAAGGTGTCGGAGTATTCGCTATAAGAGATATTCCTCAAGGAGTCAATCCTTTGCCAGAATCAAAGAATCAGGTCTGGATTACTCTAGAAGAAAAAGAATTAAAAGAAATCCCAAAAGAGGTTTTTGAATTAATTAATTCTTTCTTTGTCATAGAAAAAAACAAGCAAGTTGAAATCCCAGAGCAGGGATTAAACGGAATGGATATCTCATTTTTCGTAAATCACTCTAAATCCCCAAACCTCGAAACAAAAGACAAAGGATATAATTTCATAACTTTAAGAAAGATTAAAAAAGGAGAAGAGTTAACCGTTGATTACGGAACTTATGATTATAAATTCAAATAAAATGGCTCACAACGGAGAAGGTAATGGCAATGGAAACGGAATAAAAGTAAATCCAAATCCAAGAAAATTTCTTTTTGTATCATTCCAGAGTTTATCAGGAGATTTAGCATGGCAATTAAAAAAAGAAGGCCATGAAGTTAAATGTTATGTTAAAAGCGAAGATGATAAAGATGTATACGATGGAATCTTAGAAAAAGTGGAAAAATGGGAAGAATATAAAGACTGGGCAGACGTTATTGTCTTTGATGATGTCGGTTTTGGAGAAATAGCAGAATCATTAAGGAAAGAAGGAAAGCTTGTTATTGGGGGGAGTGTATACACCGATAGATTAGAGCAAGACAGAGAATTTGGACAAAAAGAAATGCGAAGAGTTGGAATGAATATCTTATCCCACTGGGATTTTTCAGATTTCAACACAGCAATAGAATTCATAAAGCAAAATCCAGCAAGGTATGTTTTCAAGCCCTCAGGATTTATTTCAGCAGAGCAAAAAGGAATTCTTTTCCTAAGTCAGGATGAAGATGGAAAAGATTTGTTGGAAATTCTTGAACAGAACAGAAAAACATGGGCAAGAAAAATAAAAAGATTTCAATTGCAAAAAATGGCCGTTGGAGTAGAAGTTGCAACAGGAGCATTTTTTAATGGAAAAGATTTTATTTATCCAATAAATGTTAATTTTGAGCATAAAAAGTTATTTCCAGGAGATATAGGACCATTCACCGGCGAAATGGGAACACTTTGCTACTGGTCCCCCCCAAATGAAATCTTCAGAGCAACATTATTAAAAATAAAGGAAGATATAGTGAAGTCAGGTTACATAGGTTACATAGATATTAATTGCATTGCAAATGCAAAAGGAATTTATCCATTGGAATTTACGTGCAGATTTGGCTACCCGACAATCAGCATTCAAATGGAAGGTGTAACCAGCGAATGGGGAGATTTCCTTTACAAACTTGCACAAGGAGAAACCCAGGAAATAAAAACAAAAAGAGGATTTCAGGTAGGGGTTTGCGTTGTCGTCCCGCCTTTTCCATACGAAGATAAAAGTGAAGCATTCATTTACAAAGATTTATCAATTGTTTTCAAGAAAAACAGCATGGATGGCATGCATTTAGGAGACATCAAACTTGTCAATAATGCATGGAGCATTGCAGGAATGACAGGTTATGTTATGGTGATGACAGGCTCAGGTTCAACAGTAGAAGACGCAAGAAAACAAGTCTACGCAAGATTAAAAAATATTATCTTGCAGAATATGTATTATCGAACAGACATCGGAAGCAAATGGCCCTCAGATTCCGACAGATTGCAAACCTGGGGATATTTGTATTAGAAATCTTTAAAACCTCTAGTGTTTCTTTTCTGAGTAGCCATTTCTTTTTCCCAAGGGTTTTTCTTTAGGGAAAGAAAAAGGCTTTGGGCCCGTAGCTCAGCCTGGTTAGAGTACCAGTCTTATATGACTGATCAGGCAACAATTACTATCAGCTAAGTACACTGGTGGTCGGGTGTTCAAATCACCTCGGGCCCATTTTTTTTCTCAAAAGATAGTTTATTAAACATGGACAAATAAAAAAGAAGATGCCCTTACCGAACTACAAAGATGGAAGTATTATCAATCTAATGAGCTCGATCGGAAAAAGCCTTGGTTACAATTCTCCATATAATCAATTAAAATTACTCGCAGAAAAAGACCTAGATAATAAAACAATAATCCTCTTTGTAATTGATGGTCTAAGTTATGAATTCTTTAAACAACACGGCCGAAATACGGTTCTTAACAAATATTTAAAAGGCAAAATAACTTCTGTATTTCCATCAGTCACAAGCGCAGCAATTCCCCTATTTTTCACAGGCACAACCTCTCTAACTCATGAAATGACGGGTTGGAATATTTATCTAAGAGAATGTAATGAGGTAGTAAAATCCCTACCTTACATATCTAGAAACAATAGAAAACCAATAACCAAGCCAGAGATACATAAAATATTCAACCTTTCTCCATTCACAGATAAAATTAACGTAGAATCCCATATTATCATCTACAAAAAAATAATCAATTCATCATTCACAAAAGCGGTGAAAGGAAAAGCGCAAGTGTATAGTTACACAACAATTAATCAATGTTTCACAGAGTTGAAAAAGGTATTAAACAAAAACAAGAAAAGAAAATACATTTTCGTTTATTACCCCTTACATGATTCATTATGTCACGAACATTTCAGTAAAAGCAAAAAAGTCATAGACCACTTCAAAAGATTAGCAAAAGGATTCAATAACTTCGATAAACTAACCAAAAAAACCAACGCAACAATGATCATAACCTCAGATCACGGCATGATAGACATTCCTCTATCAAAAAGAATTAACGTAGACAATCATCCAATAATCATAAACTCTTTAAAATTGCCATTCTGTGGGGATTTTCGTTTCGCTTATTGCCATATAAAATTCAGTAAATTCAAAGAATTTGAAGATTATGTTAAAGCAAAACTAGGTTATTGTTGCTCACTCTACAACAGCAAAGACCTTATTAAAAAAGGTTACTTCGGTTTAGAGAAACCTTCAAAGAGATTTTTAGAAAGGATAGGAGATTATACAATAATCATGAAAAAAGATTACGCGATCTATCACTTTCTAAAGAATGAAAAAAAAAATTACAACAAGGGAGATCATGGTGGTTTAAGCGATGAAGAGATTTATCTTCCTTTAATAATTATAAAATAGTTATTTCAAAAGAATATTCTTCCCAGATCTTTTATTGAACATAAAATCATCTTCAGTTCCTTGCCTTGCATTCTCAATGAACTCAATCATCTCAGCAATCTTAGAGCTAGACTCATCAGCCAAATACAAAGTCAAAGCCTCAGGAAACATAGGCTCTTTAACAGTTCCATATTCCAATTTTCCATGATGGCTAACAATCATATGCATTATCTTATCCTTTAACTCATTATCAATCAAAAACTCATCGCATTTCTTTGAAACAAAAACACTGCTTAAAATCAAATGACCAGTCAATTGCCCTCGATTCGTTCCTTTAATTCTCGAAGTAACTTGAATCTCTTCTAATTTTCCAACATCATGCAGCAAAGCCCCCATAATCAACAAGTCTTTATTCAAAGGAAAAATCTCCCAGCTCGTCTTGCAATATTTTAAAATTTGCAGCACATGCTCCATCAATCCTCCAACCCAATTATGATGAATCTCAATAGCTCCAGGATGCTTTTTAAATCTATTTTCAAATTCTTTATCATGAAACACCGTAGTCAATAATTTTTTTATCTGTGCATTTTCAACAAGTTCAATATACTCCAGTATTTCCAAGTACATCTCTTCTAAATCTCTCTGAGAAACTTTAACAAAATCCCCATCATTATATTGCTCAGGTTTTAAAACCTCAAAAAGAAAAGGTTCATTGGTTGTAAACTGCAGCCTGCCTTTATACTCCCCAATCTTCCCCTGAACATGAACAATCGAATCAGGTTTAATAGATTCATACAAATTCCTAATTCTTCCTTCATCAGGTCCGCCCCAGTACTTATACTCAATATTACCAGAGCTATCTGCTAGGGTCAAATCAAAATAAAATCCTTTAGCATAAGTATTAACTCCTTTCTTAAATTTAACAAAGAAGATATCATCTATTCTATCATTCTCTCTAAATTCAGAGATTTTAATGTTTTTAATAAATTTCATAGTCCTAAAATTCCAACATAACCCAAGATATTTAAACTTATGCACCCCCTCAAAATCATGATACTCGGATTAGTAGGAAAGCCAAGCAGTGGAAAATCAACATTCTTCAAAGCAGCTACCTTAGCAAATGTAGAAATCTCAGCAAGACCTTTTACAACAATTAAGCCAAACAGGGGAACAGCCTATGTTAAAACAGATTGTGCAGACAAGGAATTCAACACGCAATGCCAACCGAGATTCGGGTATTGCCTCAACCATAAGCGTTTCATCCCAGTTGATTTACTAGATGTAGCAGGGTTAATCCCGGGAAGCCATACAGGAGCAGGATTAGGCAATCAATTCTTAGATGATTTAAGGCAAGCAGATGTCTTAATTCACGTTGTAGATGTTTCAGGAACAACAGACGAATTAGGAAAACCCGCAATTGACCACAACCCAAGCAAAGATATTAATTTCTTAGAAGAAGAGCTAGACCAGTGGTATCTATCAATCCTAAAAAAAGGATGGGATAAATTTTCAAGAACCGTTCAGCAAGAACATCAAAACATCACAAAAGCACTAGCAAAACAACTCTCAGGATTAAGAGTTTCTGAATTCATGGTTGAACAATCAATAAAAAAATTAAAACTCCCGGAAAATCCTGTTATCTGGAGTCAACAGCAATTGTTCTCTTTAACCCAGGAATTAAGAAAGTTATCAAAACCAATGATAATTGCAGCAAATAAAATAGACATGCCAAATTCAGAAAAAAACTTAGAGTTAATAAAACAGCAATATCCAAATTATTTAATAATACCATGCTCAGCAGAATCCGAATTAGCATTACGAGAAGCTTCAAAGCATAAATTAATTCAATACATCCCCGGAGAAAAAGATTTTCAAATATTAGAAAAAGAAAAACTCAATCCTCAACAATCAACAGCCTTAGAATTAATCAAAAACATCGTCTTAAAAAAACACAATGCAACAGGAATCCAAGAATGCTTGGACAAAGCAGTTTTCCAGTTCTTGGAGTACATTGCAATTTTCCCAGGAGGAATGAACAAACTATCAGACAGAGAAGGCAGAATCTTGCCAGATTGTTTCTTACTTCCAAAAAACTCAACAGCATTAGACTTTGCATTCAAGATTCATGCAGACATTGCAAAGAATTTCATCAAAGCAATTGACGTCAAAAACAAAAAAGCAGTAGGCAAAGAACATATTCTAAAGCATCGAGATGTTATAGAGATTATGACTAAGAAATAAGGGCTACCAGCGTCTCCCTTATCAACCCTCTGCAGCCACTAAAGATTATCTTCTAAACGCCCTTCTTTTCTCGCTCTTATGATTATCTTATGCCCCTGAGAATATCCCATCTCTTTTCCAATTTCATCAAAAGATTTCCCCTCTTTTCTTAATTGTTTAACTCTTTCCCAATCAACATCAAAAGGGTTATTAGGATATTTCCATCTTCCCTCTTCCATTGCAACAATGTTTGCCTCGCTTAAAGTTCTTAATGTTCTATTATAACTCTCTTCATCAGTAACAGCCTTATGAAGAGCACCAACCGATATATCCATAATTCTAGCAACGGTTTTAATAGGCAATCTGGTATCATAATATAGAATATCAAATAATCCAATGTCTATATTCATTTCATCCCTTAAATCCATAACCCCATTTTACTGAGATAATACGTTTTCCCTGTATCTCCTGCATAATTCTCAACAGGAGTAATAACCTCAACATCTCTTCCACAAAGCTGAGGAATAGGTTCCCGAAGATATGCATACATCGTTTGAGCACCTTTTCGTTCTAAAGACTGAGCAACATGGTCAACAAGATTTTTTCCAACCTTACGTCCACGCCAATTTGAGTCAACTTCAACCACCCACAAAAACACTTGCCCATTAGGAATTAAATCAAAATTGTCAGTAGGGCTTCCATCATCTTCTCTGTAAATATCTCGAGCAACATCAGTAGGCATTCCCATTGTAAAGCCAACTAATCTATCTGTATAAGCTCCAAATCTTACAGCATGAGGCAGTTCATACACTTCCTGGAAATCTTCTTTGCAGTTCCATTGCTCTGATTTTGGCCAGATTCCCTTTTCAAATTTCAAAACATCATCTGTCACATAATCAAACTCTTTCTTAAATAATTTCCTTATTCTAGGTAATTTTCTTGATATAGGTTGTAATTTTCTTGTCATTTTTCCTCCAAATTTAATTCCAGCTCTGCTCACCCATCAAATCAGTAAGGTCAGGTATCTTTCTTTCTGCAGTTCTTATCTTATTTGCTAATGTTTCAGCAACAGATTTAAAAGTATTTCCTTGAAACCCTTCAATCTTATCGTATCTTGGTTGAGGGTCTCTCTCATACAAAGGTGTTAAAGAAGGATGGTGGGTATTGCCATAAGCAACCTTAATTTCTGCTCCTTTCTCTAAGGTATCGATAAACACCTGGCAATATAATTCTCCTTGCTCTGCAGGAAAATCAGAAATTCTCCCAGACAATATTCCTTGAGTAAATCCAACATCAATTCTGTATTGGGAGCTTCCTTGAATGCGAGAATTTCTCACTTGAATCCCATGAGGATTTTCTTCAGCAGCTTCACATAAAGCTGTATAAATAGTCTGTCCAATCATATAAGCACCAGGCCCTTGAGGCTTTGCCTCTTCAACCGGTTCTTCTTTTTCCCCTTTGAATAATTTTAATTTCATTTTTTCCCCCTAAAACCATCAGGATGGGGATTAGGAATATGTCTGTTAATCATACCATCTGTTTCTCTTTCTCGTTGAAACATTTCATCTATTCGTTGAAACATTTCATCTTTTGGTAATTTTTTGTAATTAATCTCATTTTCCAGAGCTGCAACCAAATCTAATTCAGGTACTATTTGTTTTAATGAACTAATAAATTCAGGTGCATGATATTTTCTAAGGTTAAATATCCCAACCCCAGATATAAACCTTGTAGGGTTAGTTGTTGATAATTTGCCATCTAGACCATACATATGGTTAATACCATCAACAGCTTGCTGAATCGCTTCTCCATATTCTCTAAATAATCTTTCTAATTTACCATAATCTTCCATTTTCAACACCTCCAAAGTGTTACTTTTCCTCACTTTTCCAAGTTTATAAACCTTTCCTTTTTGTAGTTACTCTAAAGTAACAAATAGAAGAATGCTCATCAAGAAAAAAGATTACTCATCATCTCTTTCAAAAGGTTTTGCTCCCCGAGCAATTCCAAATCCATCCTTAAATGCCTTATATCCTTCTAAATACTCATCATAATCAACAGGGGAAGAAACACCAAACTCAGCAAGCAATTCAATCATCTCGCTTATGGTTAAATCGAGCTGTTTTGCAGCCTTTCCAAGGCTCGTCTTGCCATCCTTATAACTCTTTAAAACATCTAAGAATCTTGCTCCTTTTCCCTTCTTTTTAGATATTTCAACCATGGCTAAAATATCTCATTTTCCTTTATAAATCTTTCCCAATAAAAAGATATTTTTGCCCTTTACAAGCCTTCTAGAACCCAAATTTGGCACTTTCAGCCTGGGAAAAGTATATAAACAAACCCCTCTTCTTTTTAGTAAAAAGAGGCTCGACGATAGCTCTCAATATCCTAATTTTGAGGAGTGTAGTTTAAACTTAAAATGGCAGAAAGTTACAAAGCAGACAGCATTAAAGTATTAAAGGACTTACAAGCAGTGAGGCTGAGGCCAGCAATGTATATAGGAGATGTTTCATCTCGTGGTTTGCATCATATGGTCTACGAAGTCTTAGATAACGCAATAGACGAAGCCATGACAGGAAATTGCACGCATATTCAGGTTAAAATCCATAAAGATAATTCTATTACCGTTATAGATAATGGAAGAGGAATTCCAGTTGATATCCATCCAACAGAAAAAAAACCAGCAGTTGAAGTTGTATTAACAATGCTGCACGCAGGAGGTAAATTCGACCATAAAACCTACCAGGTCTCAGGAGGATTACATGGCGTCGGAGTTTCAGTGGTCAACGCATTGTCATCTTGGTTAGAAGTTGAAGTAAAGCGCGATGGAAAAATCCATAAGCAAAGATTTGAAAAAGGAATCACAAAAACACCTTTAGAAATCATTGGCAAAGCAGAAGGCACAGGCACTTCAATTACATTCTTAGCAGACCATGAAATATTCAATTCAACAGTCTATGAATACGAAATCTTATCAAAGAGATTAAGAGAGTTAGCCTTCTTAAATGCAGGGTTAAAAATAGAAATCACAGATGAACGCAATAATCAGCACGAAGTTTTCCAATTTTCAGGGGGATTAAAAGCATTCGTGGATTATCTAAACAAAGGCAGAGAAAAAATCTCCCAGCCAATCTACTTCCAAAAAGAGGAAAATCAAATCAAATTAGAAGCAGCAATGATTTACAACACCTCATACACTTCAACAATAATCTCATTTGTTAACAACATCTGCACAATTGAAGGTGGAACACATGAAGAAGGATATAGAACTAGTTTAACAAGAGCAGTCAACGATTATATTAAAAAAGCAAAATTCACAGACCTAAAATTAATTGGAGAAGATGTCCAGGAAGGACTTATAGCTATCATCTCAGTTAAGATTCCAGAACCTCAATTCGAAGGTCAGACAAAAACTAAGCTGGGAAATTCAGAAGTAAAAGGCCTAGTATCATCAATAGTCTATGAAAAACTAGTTGAATTCTTCGAAGAAAATCCTGCAGTTGCAAAGTCAATAATCCAAAAATGCGCAGACGCTGCAAAAGCAAGGGAAGCTGCAAGAAAAGCTAAGGATTTAACAAGAAGAAAATCAGCTTTAGAATCAGGAAGCCTACCTGGAAAACTTGCTGATTGTCAGGAAAGAAGTCCAGAAAAAGCAGAAATATTCATTGTAGAGGGAGACTCAGCAGCAGGCACAGCTATTAACGGGAGAGACAGGAAAACCCAGGCAATCTTGCCATTATGGGGTAAGATGTTAAACACTGAAAAAGCAAGGGTAGACAAAATCTTTGGAAATGAAAAACTCCAACCTTTAATCTTAGCTCTAGGTGCTGGAATAGGAGAAGATTTCAACATTGCAAAAATCAGGTATCATAAAGTTATTATCACAAGCGATGCAGATGTAGACGGGCATCATATTGCTACATTATTATTAACTTTCTTTTACAGATATATGCGCCCAATATTTGAAAAGGGCTATCTATACATAGCAATGCCCCCATTATACAAAGTAACAAAAGATAAAAAAGAATATTACATTTATAATGAAAAGAAGTTAGAAGAACTTTTCGCAAAAATAGGTCAGGATGGCTGCACAATCCAAAGATACAAAGGTCTAGGAGAGATGAACTCAGAACAGTTATGGGAAACAACATTAAACCCAGAAGCGAGGTATTTAAAAAAAATCACAATCGAAGATGCTGCAATCGCAGATGAACTTTTCACAATACTAATGGGAGAAGAAGTAGCCCCAAGAAGGAAATTTATCTTCGAACACGCAGCCCAGGTAAAAAATTTGGACATATAGGAAATAAAATGGAACAACAACCAAGAAAAAGGATTTTGTATTTTGATCCGAGTGTATTTGATAGTGAGATACATCCAAAAGGTAGAACGTTCTCCATTGATGGTGTAGAGGTCTTATGTGCCCATAACTCTTGGGTTGCTGAAGAAATGCTGATGAAAGGTCCTTACGATTTAATAGGTGTTCATCATGATTGTGTCGCAACATATCAATTTGCAGAAGGAGCAAGGGCAAGGTATAGAGACACATTAATAATTGGGTTATGTGGGGCAGTAAAAAGAAACTGGAAAGATACAATCGAAAAAGGTCTTGGAAAAGAAAGAGAAGTTTTTGATGATATAATCTACAGACAATGTTTCGAATTTAAAAAAAATCTAAGTAATCTCATAAAACTTTTGAATGGAATAGAAGCAAAACAAAAAGCAGTAGGTGTAATCTAACATGGCAAGAATATTTTACTACGGATTAAAAACAAGGTTGAATTCCCAAGGAGATGAGATATACGGCTCAGATGATTTTTGCGATGCAAAGTTTCAGGTTACCAGCCAACCATGGAACATCATTGGGATAAACATGAGTATAAAGTATGCTGAAGAGTTTTTAGACTGGGTAGTTATTCAAACAAATTATTTCATTGTTGTGTTTCCAGCATATAGTATTAGTGGAAGAAAAGAGGATAGAAGAGAGTTTATCAGAGCAGAACAAATCTTGCCTAAAGGAAGAGGGAGAATAATAGAGAGACTCTCAAAAAATGCAAAAAATATAGAGGCGCTTATAGAGGTAACGCAAGAAAGAGCAGGGAAATAAAATGCCAGAAACAATCCAGGTAAAATTAATTGAAGATGAAATGAAAGAATCTTACATAGACTATGCTATGTCTGTAATAACAGCAAGAGCACTTCCAGATGTCAACGACGGATTAAAACCAGTTCATCGCAGG
>DATDZG010000025.1:0-2776 GCA_035288805.1 Candidatus Nanoarchaeia archaeon | reverse complement strand
GATATTTGAACCTGCGTAGGCACTAAGCCACAGGATCTTAAGTCCTGCTCATTAGGTCCTTCTTTTTGGAAGTTTGACCAGGCTCTGACACCCCCGCATGAGAAAAACCCATTCAAGAGGCTATTTAAACATTTTTATTAGAGTTTCTTAACCTCTTTAACCAGCTCTTTCATAGGCTCATGCAAAAAATGCCACATGCAAAACCCCATCACCTCAGCCTTATCACCACATTGATAACCTGTTTGGGTTAAAGCTTTGCACTTCCCAGTATCCAATCTGCATTCTTGGCATATCCCAAATCTGCTCTGCGCTCCCTTATAGGGAAGAAAATAAGTTCCGCATTTCTTGCATCTTGTTTTATATTTGGGTGCTGGCATAATAAAAAAACTAAAGAAATGGAGAATAAAAAGCTTGCGAAACACAGAGCAAAACTCTTTTAAAATAACCCTCCTAATAAAACATATGTTAAAAGCTGATTTGCATTTGCACGCTGGAGAAGATAAACAAGATAGGATTAAATATTCTGCAAAAGACCTCATTAGACTGGCAGCCAAAAAGAAGTTTGATGTATTATCATTAACATTTCATGATGTTTTTTACTATCCAAGAGATTTAATAAGCTTTGCAAAAAATCGCAATATTCTCTTAATCCCTGGAACAGAATTAACAATCCATGGAAAACATGTTCTTATCCATGGGATTAAAACCATGCCAAAGATAAAAGAGCTTCAAGATTTAGAAAAAATCAAAGATTCAATAGTCATCACAGCCCCCCATCCCTATTTCCCAACATCAACAGCATTGAAAGAGCAGCTAATCACAAACATCAAGTTATTTGATAATATAGAATATACTGCTCGTTACAGCAATTTATTAAATTTCAACAAAAAAGCAGAGAAGACAGCATTAGAATACAAGAAACCATTGTTAGGAAACTCAGATTGTCACCACTTTACATACTTTGGTTACACTTTTACAAACCTCGAAGCCAACAGCGATGTCAATAGTGTCATAGACGCATTAAAAAAAGGAAAATTCAAAATGAAAACGAACCCCCTGCCTGTTAAATGGCTGTTAAGAGCAGGAATAGAAAACTCTTATCACGAATATATTCTCAAGAGACTCTTCCCTAAAAAGTAAAAACAAACGTTTTTATATCCTCTTCATTCAAAATATGCTGTGTCACTCAAAAAATTGCTATATCCTACAAAGGAAAAGATAATTGTAGATGTGCTGCTTTCAATTTTCTTAACAGCCCTGTCATTGTCACTGCCGTCTTTAGGAATACAAAAAGTGTTGGTTGAACTGAAAATCTTTGAAAAGTTTTTTAACACTTTTCTCGGATTAATCTTAACAATAATAATCTATTATCCTTTAACGGCAGGATTGTTGCACATGTATAAATTATTAACAAAAGATAATCTTCCATATAAAAAACCTGAAAAGATTAACAAAAAAGATGCCACATGGGCAGTCTTGTTCATTCTGTTGTTAAACCCATTATCAATCTCTGGAATATATTCAACAGCTTTTTACGTCAACAACGAAGTAATCCAGGAACCATGTGGACTGGAAATAATAAGATTCACAGAAAATTCACAGGCAAAGTTATCCGGGATAAGAACAGGAGAGATAATAACAGAGGCAAATAACTTTAAAATAAAAGCAAAAGAAGATTTAACAAATTTTCTTGAAAAAGCAAAACCCGGACAGTATGTAAGCATAACAACAACTATTGAAGATTACAGGATAAAAATAATCCAAGACCCATTCACAAAAAAGAATATTCTCGGAGTAATAATAGAAGAGCACTACTGTAAACGCCTTCCGAAAGTAAACAATTAAATTGTCAAGAACAATTGTTCTTGAGCACGCCAAAATACCAAGAACCATGTTCTTGGGTACACCAAAACTCCAAGAGTTTTAGTGTTCCGAAGGAATTTTAGCGTTTTAAGCATTCCCACCCATCACGCTATGAAAATATTAATCTTAGATGATTTTGACAACCCAAATCATCTTGTATCATCCATAAAGAAAATAAAGAAAGATTTAGAAGTTATCTATCCTTTCTCAAAAGATAAAATTAACCAAGCTCTTGTAGAGAGTAATCTCCCAACATCAGAAATCATAATTGTAGGCAAATTCAATAAAGAAATGCTAAAAAAAGCTCGCAATCTTCTCTGGATTCATTCAACCTCAGCAGGTGTAGATAAGTTATTGTTCCCTGAATTAATAAAAAGCAAAATAATCTTGACAAATTCTCGAGGAATTCACCCAATCCCAATCTCAGAGCATATTTTTGCAGCAATACTATGTTTCCAACGCAGGTTTAAAGAACATATTCTCAACCAGGAAAAAAAGCGATGGGTATACAAAAGGTCAGAAGAGTTATATGGAAAAACTCTTCTCATTGTTGGTACAGGGGAAATAGGAAAAAGAGTTGCTTTCCTGGGAAAAGCATTTGGCTGCAAAACAATCGGAATAAAAAGAACATTAGAAAAAATAAATTGCGTAGATGAAGTATACCCAATAAAAGACCTAAATAAAGTATTGCCAAAAGCAGATTATATTATCTTATGTTTGCCCTCAACAGATAAGACTAAAAATATAATCTCTCAGCAGCAGCTAAACTTAATGAAACCATCATCAATCCTAATCAACATAGGGAGAGGAACAGCAATAGACGATAATGCATTAATCAAAGCATTAAGCTCAAAGCAAATAGCAGGGGCAGCATTAGATGTTTTCCGAGAAGAACCTCTACCATCAAATCATC
>DATDZG010000024.1:0-5521 GCA_035288805.1 Candidatus Nanoarchaeia archaeon | reverse complement strand
ACCTGCTGCACACCAAGGAGGACAGATATTATCTCCTGAGGTTTCACAGCTAAATGCTAAAGTTGTCGTTGTTGTAGTTGTAGTTGTTGTTGAAGAAGTTGTTCCTGAACTTAAAGTTGTTGTTGTGGTTGTAGTATTTGTTCCTGAACTTAAAGTTGTGGTGGTGGTTGTTTGATTCGTTGTGCTATCTGATGAACCTGAACTTCCTCCCGAGCTTCCTGAAGAACCTCCTGAAGAAGGAGGAGAATATGGCAAGGTTGTTGAGGTTGTAAATCCACAAAATGCGAATGCGCATCCTTTTCCTTGTATCCAGCACATTCCTTTAGCTTCGCAACAATCTGCGTCTGAACCTGCTGTACAAGATGATGGGCAGATTTCATCTTTTATTGAAGTGCATGAACCTGGTTTTTGATTGCATTCATAACAACCATAGCTTGCGAACCAGCATTTTCCTGAAGATTGACAGCAATCTGAGTCTGAGCCTGCTGAGCAACCTGATGGGCAAACTCCGTCTGAAATTGTTGAGCAAAATCCTGTAACAATATTACATTCGTAGCATCCTGCTCTGTCTACTCCTGAATAGAACCAGCATTTTCCTGAGGATTTGCAGCAATCGTAATCTGAGCCTGCTGCGCAAACAGATGGGCAAAGAGTATCGGGGATTGTTGAGCAAAGCGATGATGATATTATTGGAAGAGTTGTAGGGGTTGTGGTGGTTCCATTTGATAAACCTGATGTTTGATTACTTGGAAGAGTTGTTGAGGTTGATAATTCTGGCTGTTCTTGGTCATTTTCCTGATTAGGGATTGTTGTTGAAGTTGATGATTCTTGAGGGGGTTCTTCTGGAAGTGAGTTTTGAACAATGACCTCTATAGAAACAGTGTTTGATGGTGTGCATTGCGATTCATAACATGCTTCAATATAATATGTGAATAACCCTGTTCTTTGGGCTTCATCTATATATTGGCAACTGTCGCTGCAAAGTTCATCTGAACCCGAGGCTATTCTTTGATTGTTCCTATAAATATTGTATGAGAGTCCTGTTATTTCAGGAGTTGTTGATTCTATTCCTAAAACAGATTTAAAGAAATTAACTATTGAGTCTATGAAACTTACTCCTCCCGTTACCTGATTGATTGTAAGCGATTGAGATATCTGGTTTACAACCATCTCTCCTGTAAGCTCTTTTTCTTCAAGGCTGCTTCTTGTCCAGGTTAATAAAATTCCTCCTGCTGAGTTTGATTCTGCTTGCAGACTTGGAGAGTTTGGAGCTAAGATTGTTGTTGGTTTGGTTGATTGACAAACATCACATAATCCATTGTACCAACATTGTCCTGCTTGTGCACAACAATCTACATCTGAGCCAGCTGAACAGGATGATGGGCAAAGAGTATCTGGGATTGTTGAGCAAAGTGATGGTGTTCCTGGAATTGTTGTTGTGGTTGTTGATGCGTTTGTTGAGTTGGTTGCATTGAATATCTTTAATGTTGTGGTGGTTGTTTGATTGACAGGTATTGTTGTTGTGGTTGATGTTGTTGTTAATTCACCACAAGGTACGCAACTACTCTGAAATGGATTTGTAATGGATGGATCATGACAATAGCCTTGTTTTGTGCAACAGTCATAATCTGAATACATTCTACAGTTATCAGGACAGACTCCATCGCTTGCATTGTTAAGGCATGAATTAATAGTCTGCGTACAAGGATAACAAGAGTAAATCACGTCTGTTAGTATCCCCCCGTTGATTGTATCTGGCCAGTATTCTGTAAAGTTACCTGGACACCATCCAATATTTGAGCAACAATCATAATCTGAACCTGCCAAACAATTACTTGGGCAGATTCCGTCGCTTTGTTTTTCATTGCATTGTATATTTGATAAAACGGTTGTGGTTGTGGTTTGATTTGTTTGATTTGATTCAATGGCATTAACGTTGATGACAATCGAGAGAAAAATCGCTATTGAAAATAAAAGAATAATCCACCTCTTTTGCATACCCTCTATAGATTACAATGCTATTTAAAAGTTTTCTTTAGAGTTAACTATTGTTATATGGGAAGGTTTTTATTTTTATTTGTCTTGCTTTCATTATGAAGATTATTCCAATTCTTTTATTTGTTTTAATCTTTGTTCCAGCTGCTTATTCTTTTCCTGTGATTAATGAAATAATGTATAATCCTTCTCAGGAACAAGGGGATGATGCTGATTTGGAATGGATTGAGCTATTTTCAAATGAAAGTGTTGATTTAAATAATTATCATCTTGATGGAAAAAATTTAAATGGAAGCTTCTCTGGATATTTTATTATTGCAAGGGGTAAGCAAAAGTTTGATGAGTTTTATCCTGGATTGAATTGTGGTGTAATCCAGGCAACAATATCTTTGACAAATCTTCAAGATAACATAAACTTGAGCAATCTTGTTTATAGTGAGATTGTAAACTACTCCTCGAGTATTGGGGGGGATGGAAATGGGAAAACCCTGGAAAGAAGGAATAACAGCTGGAGTGAAAGTTTTAATGTAAATGGAACTCCTTGCAGAGAAAACTCTTTTTTTATTAATGCTTTGAGCAATATCAGCAATAGCTCTTTTGTTAATAATCAGACTGTTCCTAACTCCTCTTTTGAGAGCAATCAGACTCCTGTGAATATTTCTTTAGGTTATATCTCAATAAAGATTACAGCATTAATGCCTAATCCTGAAGGGGATGATTCTGGAAAGATTCCTGGTGGAGAATGGATTGAAGTTTATAATTCTGCAAATATGAGCGTTAATCTTTCTGGACTTTCTTTTTATGATAATGGAGGTCATCAATTAAGAATATTTTTGAATAATACTGCTGAGTTAAATGTTGGCGGTTTTTCTTACTCTAAGATTTATAGAAATGGAGATACAAGATTTTCTTTGAACAATGACAATGAAATAATTACTTTAAAAGATTCTTATGGAAATGCTATCGATGTTGTTAGTTACAATACCAGTAAAGAAGGCTCGATTTTAAGAAATGTTAACAATGTATGGATTCCTGAAGAGAAGCCTGTTGTTGAGAAAACCGGGAAAAAATCTTCCAGCAGCAAAGCAGGAAGCAGAAAAGTTAAAAGAGTTGAGGTTATTTCTGATAAGAAAACAGAGATTAAAAAGAGTGCTAAAGTTTCTAAGACTACGACAACTACAATAAAGATTATTACTCCTGGAATAATTTATCAATCCAGTGATAGAAAAGCAGGGAATTCTGGAGTTGTGTTCTTTGGTTTTACTTTAGTCTTACTTCTTGGATTCCTCCTATTTAGAAAAGACTTATAAAATTAATGGTTATTGAATACTCTATGAGCATGCAACAAAAAATAACTGCACAATTGATTATTGAAATTGCTGGGTTTCCAAAAGAGCATATTGAGGATGTTCTTGATAAGCTTGTTGAAAATATCAAAGAGCAATATGAAGTTTTGGAGTCCAATACTGAAGAAGTTAAACAGATAAAAGAACTGTGGAGCTCTTTTGTAGATATTAAAATAAGATTTAAAGACCTTAATCAGATGACTGTATTTTGTTTTGACTATATGCCCAGCTCAATCGATATTCTTGATCCTTTGAAGTTTAATTTTGAGAGTATTGAGATAAATGGGTTGTTTAATGATTTGATGGGAAAAATTCATCACTATGACATGCTGTTGAAGAATTTTAAAGCGATGAATGAAATGCTTAAAAGAGGGATTAAGAAGTAGAACATCTACTTTCGCATAAACTGCAATTGAATCTTTCTTTTATTATACAGGATTTTTCATCTCCTTGTTCATCAAGATAAGTACAGCAGACTTTTAATTCTGAAAGATTCATCACAATATTTTCATTGACTTGTGCGCCTATGACTGCTTTTCTAAAGTTTGTAACTAAGAGTAATGAGGCGCTGATTATCAAGATTATTGCTATTACTATCATTGTTTTGTTTTCCATTTTTTAATAGATTACCCCCACTAAGATTCTTTTTATCTGTGGGAAGCGAACTCTTATTGGGTCTTCCTGGGGATTATTATCTCCTTTCACAATATAATACTTTCCCTCACTATCCTCGTTGATTTCTACTACTCTATGGATTATTATTGAATCTCCGTATTCGTATGAGATTATGTCTCCTAATTGAATATCCTCTGGGTTTCCCGGCTGAATTTGAATTGCGTTTGTTCCTTCGTCAAGGAAAGGCACCATTGAATTTGTGTTTGCAAATCTTGCCCACTTTGGATTTTTTATGTCAATTATTATTTTATCTTCGTAAACGTGAATCTGGCTTTCTTTAATCCTGTCTGGGGGGGTTAATTTTACTGAGTAAACCTTGCTGATTGCTGTGTTCACCGGCTTTTCAATTTGGGCTGGGTGAAATACCTGAATGATTATTGCTGTTAAGAATACTGCTATTGAAATGATAAATAAGGTTATAATAAAATTTCTTAATGTGTTTGTCATTTTATTTTTTCTTCAGAAGTTCCTGAGCTTCCTTTAATGAACTGTCTATCTGCTCCTCTAAAGCATCCTGCTGATGCCTGTCTCCTGGTGATTCGCTCCATGATTCTTCTTTGGTTTTTCTTGGAGATGGTTTTCCTGGTTTCTTCTTTGGTTTTTCTTCCATCTCAAAATAGCTTTCAGGCTCATCTCCTGGATTTAAGGATTTTTTATATATGATAAATATTAAAACTCCTAAACCAAGAACAAATACAAATATCCAGACCCACCAGTAAGATTTTTTCTCTGGTTGAGGTTCTAATGTAGTTGTTGTTGAACAGTCTCTTGCACATGATTCTTCGTCTTCATTTTTGCTGCAGATTCCATCGCCGCAGATATCTTCTTGTTTTTCGCATTCTCCGGATAATTTATTGCATGTTTCATCTTCATTACAATCTCTATCTGTTGAACAGCCTTCCTGCTGCAAGAGTTTGCAGGTTCTTGCTACTACATCACAAGAATATCTTGGAGGGCAGTCATCATCTGAGGAACATTGGAATTTTTCTTCTGCAGAGAAACAAGTAAGTGTCTTGGTGTTGCATTGCTGTCTAGGAAGGCAATCTTCATCTACTCTACATTCTGCCTGCGTGCATTCGCATTTTGAGCTGCATAGCCCCTGGCAGTCCTCCAGTGCATTTTCCTTCTTTGTGTCTGATGTTCCGTCGCAGATTTCCCCAATCTCTTTCTGAACAATATTATCCCCACAGTAAGCACCTGTTCCTTCATTGTCCTTTGTTGTTTGCGAGTAATCTGAGGTTAACACAAAATAGAGTGATGAGGCTGTTTCTAACTGATTTCCTATTGAGCCGTCCTGCTTTTGCTTTTTCTTCAGCCATGAAATTGATTCCTGCACTTTGTTTTCCTGGCTGTTCCTTAAAGCGTAGGCTGCAATCGAGGTTGTGAAAATATCATTGTCCCAGTTTCCTGCTTCGTTTTGGTTTTCAAGAAGAAGATCTGAATATCTTTCATCCTGGGTTATGTCATATAATATTGCGTAATCTAAGTTTGATACTGCATTATCC
>DATDZG010000023.1:0-79925 GCA_035288805.1 Candidatus Nanoarchaeia archaeon | reverse complement strand
ATTTGTCTGCGAGATTTGGGTGTTCTGATACGACATGATACCATGTTTCTGTTGTTAGATAAATTTCTCTTCCATTTTTATCTTTGACTTTAAAGAGTTTCATTTTTCACCAAGGCTATTCTAATAAGGGAATGCCCTTTTTGGGGCTCTTTTAGATAAACTTTTTGGAAAAGTTTAATCAAAAACGAAATAAACCTGTGCAAAAATAATTAAAAATAAAAAAAGAAGATTACTCTTCTTCGCAGGCATCTAAATAGCCTAGCATAAAACCCTGCTCTTCAGGAGAGATTTCATCAAACTCTTGCAAGAGTTCAATATTGGATTTTGAGTATGGGCTCATTTTGCTTCTCCTGCTTCTTTAAAGCCTTGCAGCATCTCTAGCTGGGTTTTCCTCAGCATTTTGATGGGTTTTGTTTGCCTTATGCGTTCTATGCCTCTTTCAATGAGGTTTTGTTGTTTATACCCGGAGGATTTACTCCAGGGCAGATTTTGGGTTTGGGATATTGTGTTCATTTTAACCTCCTCCATAAGGGCACCAGCGATGCCCTCTATGTTACTAAAGTAACAAGTGTTCAGCAAAGCTGAACATATCAACCCTGTGCGACCACAAAGCGATAAGGACTCTTGGTTTTTCCCTCTTGAAATAAGATAATGAAGATTGATTTATAAGCTTGGGGCGGGTGTTTGTCACTTGTCTATTGTTTTTGATATACGCTTTGTAATGTACATTATTTAGAATATATTATTAAGTTGAATTAGAACTTATCTAGAGTATCCTGCAATGGCAACTTGACTATGGTTGACTTGCCTGGGCCCTTGTTTGTTTCTTCTAATTTGATTAAACCTGAGGATTCTAGTTTTTGCAGATTCCTATGGAATGTTCGATAAGAAGTCTTTGGAGCGTAAAGATCGAATAATTCTGTTGAGGTTTTGTTTTGATTTTGCTTTATGAATTCTAATAAGCCTTGGATTTGCTCAGGGGTTTCCTGTTTGTCTTTGACCTGGAAATCTTTGAATTTTTCTATTGATTTTTGAATATGCTCCTGCGTAATTACTCTGGATGATTCTTGTTCTGCAATTAATCCTGATTCTTTTAATAAGTAGATTCCAGACCTGACATCTTTTGCCTGGAATGCAATTTCTGATATTTCTTTTAATGATAATAAAGGGAATACTTTTGGAGGGAAAGCGTAGTCTATTCTTTGCTTTAAGATTTCATACATTTCTTTTTCTGAATAAGGTTTGAACTCTAATATATCCAAGGCTAATCTGGATTTTATCCTTGGGTCGAGTTTTGAGAGAAAATCATACTCGTTTGTGATTAAGATGATTGTTTTTTTGAAAATATCTTCTGAAAGAAGATAAAGTAAATCCTGATTTTCTAATTTATCTATTTCGTCTAAGCAGATTACTGCTGGTTTTTTATTGATAATTGATGAGACTCGTTTTGCTACTTGTTCTGTTGTCAGGCTTTGAATGAATTTTATGTTTAGTAAATCGCATAGTTCTAATAAGACCTTGTAACTTGAATTTTTTTTCCAGCAGTTTATGTATAAAATTGAGATTTCTTCTGTTTGGTCTTCAAGTTCTTTTAAGACATGTTTTACAGCGACTGTTTTTCCTATACCATGGCTTCCTGTTATTAAAATGTTTTTTCCTGTGCGTTTTTGGAATAAAGGTTTGATGCATCCAGCGAGATATTGTTGTTGGTTCTCTCTAAACGGGATAATCTTTGGAATGAAAGTGTAATCCAATGCCAGTTCATTTTGGAACAATGATTCTGAATCTTTTAGAATTTTGTCAAAAACACCCATAACTTTGAGATGTTGAAATGGGATATAAAGATTGTTATGCTTTTAAGCAGGTATTAAGTTTTCAATTTGGAATTTCTCGAGAAGCTCAGGATTTTTCTCTTTGACGAAAAGAATTTCTACCCCAATAACCTGGCCTTCTTTATTAAAATCAGCAATTATATCTTTCTCTATCTGTTTTGTGTGGTCTCTTTTATCCTCCCTCAATAAGATATACATCGCATCCGCATCCGCATCGTATTTTATTTTCATGTTAAGAAGAAAGCGGTGATTACCTTTATATAGCTTTCTTTTACATAGATGACTTCTAATGTTTTTCCGTTTAATTTTTTGATAACGTAATACTTTTTATTTTCTTTTTCTGTCTTGTTGGGTGATTTTATTGTTTCTTCAACCCAAACTTTTAGTATTTTTCTTTCTTTTATTTGCTCCCCTGCATGAAGGGTGTATCTTATTTCCATAATGTAGGAAAAGAATTTGGAAGATATAAAGATTGTTATGGTTTGGTTTTTACTTTTTTGGATAATGCTTCCATCTCTTGCCTGTTTTTTCTTACAAACTCTGGGTTTCTTCTGATGATAAGCTTGCATGGGTTTTGCGTGTCAAATATCTTGCCATAGAATTGCCAGAACTTTTCATTGGTTTCTTTCAATTTGAAGGCATCATTGATTTCTTTTTCTAACCTTCTTTCAGGTTCGTCATGCATGTAAAGGACACATTCGCCAATATCAACTTCTGTTAAAGGCTTGCCTATGACTCCTAGGTAAATCTTGACATTAAAACTCTCTAAATACTTTTTTACGAATTGACTCAGGAATGAGTTGTCTTTGCAGAAGATTATTACTTCTTTGTCTTTCAGATATTTTTTCAGGAAGGTTACGTCTTCTGATGGAAAAGGGAGGAAGAATAACCTATTTAATTTCATGTAGATTTGTTTTGATTCGCCGAAATAACCTTTTTTTAGTTTGGTCATCACATCAACCCATAAGGCTTTCATTGTTGGGAAATTTAACTCTTCAACCTCCTTCTTTGAGGTGATTAACCCTTTTTCTTCATATTTTTCTTGGAGATTTTTTAGTAGAATATTTGACTTTTGAGTCCAGATGGGGGAGATGTAATATTCTCTGCCCTCCTTTGTTATCACTTTTTCTTTTACTAACTCCTGAAGTGCTTTGAATACTGCTTGATAACTAACACTCTTTGCGCTTTTCTTTGTATTGAAGAATATCTTTTTTGCTGTCAGCGGCCATTCTTGTGATAGAATTTCAAGAATATTGCTTTTTGTTTTTGTTTCTTTGCTGAAATATGGCAGTCCCATGTATTTCTACTTTTTTGTTTAGTTAATAAACTTTTTCGTTTATTTTTATATATTTTTGTTTAGTTACTTTTGTTTTTAATATAAAATGTAAAGAGAGTATAAATCTTCTCTATATCTCTATCTCCATATGAACAGAAGTGAGCTTATTGAACATTATACTGGAACAACTTTTTTTGAGGAAGGAACCCTTGTTGAGCTTGAGTTTCGTGGTGCTTCTTATGACAAGCCCTCTGAAAGGGGGAGAGAAACCAGAATAGGGTATGTTGTTAGAGATAAGAGGAAATCTATTACCCTATCGAAATGTTTTCCCCAAATCCCTGGACATTCCTTTAATCTTTTTAGGAATTCACAATTGAGGAAATGTGATATTTCGGGTTTCCACATCTTAGCTGCCCCTAACGAGGAAGGATATGTTTCAAATGCATTTCAATCTTGGGAATCCTCTCCTTTACCCCCGGACATTCTTCCTGGATCTTTAATTGAGATTATAGAACAAACAAAAGAAGACAAATCGCTTTTTTTGAATCGGAGAAAAGCAGGATACGTTAAGGATGTTACCCACACTATAGGTAGTGGCGGTTATCAGGGCGTCGAATCCTGCTTTCTTTGCATTTCCATGGATCACCCATCTAATAAATATTCTTATTCTCCGCGAGTTAATCAAAGAGCCGATCTTCTTAATCATGTTTACCGAGTTTTCGGTAGAAAGGATTTATGGTGATTTTATGGGGGTTGAAACGCGAATTTATGGTGAGCTTAGAATAGGTGGAGGTGGTTTAGACTATAAAGGGATTATGAGAGTTATGCAAGATGTTTGTCTTAATCGTTTGAAAACCATCTTTCAAGAAAAAGGAGCAGAATGTCGTGCTTGGAGAATTTACGTGCCCTTCCTTATTATTGGGGAAGATGATAGAGCTTTGGAAGCTAAGAAGGATAATCTTATTTGCGATGTTCGGGCTCGTAGGACTTTTGGGATTGAACCTTTTTTCTGCGGTTATGATGTAGAGTTTAATGTTGGGGGATATAGTAAGAATAACCTTTTGCATCAAGCTGCCAGAGAATTTTTGGCAGATGTTGCTTCTTTTTGGAAAGCGGAATTTGATAATGGTTATAAGAGAGATATATCTTTTTTTTCTGAGGAAAAAATAAGGACTGCAGATTTTTCTTCTTATCCCAAGATTATATCTTCTGATTCTTGGTTGATTAATCCTGATTTGTAATCAAAGAATTCTTATTTCTGCTTTCATTGATTTTAAATCTCTTCAATTCCATCTTTTGTTAATGCCATCTGTCTGATTCCAAGACCAAGTTTTAATAATGCTGATAATAAGGCCATGTGCTCCTTGCCTTCGCCAGAAACCATGTTTACTGCTACATGGGCCTCTTCTTGACTTATTTTGTCTTTTAATTTTGTATATATTTCATCTCTCATTTCTTTTAAACCTTGCCTTGAGTTGATTAAAATTAATTCTGTTTTTTGATTGGGTTTGAAGTTTTCCATTCCGAATTCGTTGGTTAAGAGAAATGCTTTTGTAAAATTGCCTTGTTCTATTACTTGGTTTACATGGCCCCAGGTTCCTTTACCAGAGGATAAGCAAGCTATTAATTCTGTCATACTTGGTAAAGGACTGAAAGGTTTTTAAGTCTTTTTACATTGTTTTTGTTATGATAGATTATTATGAACTTTTGAAGAACAGAAATGCTATTGACCTTTTTTCTTCTGTAGAATATCAGTTGGCTATAAGAAGCCCTGATGCGAAAGAGAATCATCGTAGAGACCAGCTGCGAATGGAATTAAATAGTCATATCTCCGTTATTGAAATGTATCATTTTCCCGAATATACTTTAGAACAATATTGTTTAAGCTCTTCCAGAGCACGCAAGTCTCTTTCTCTTATGATTCAAAGAGCTGTTGAAGAGTTTAAGGTTAATATTGGAATTCCTTACTAATTATTTATCCCCATGCACTTTTTTCTTTTAGCAAAAAGAAAAACCTGCACTAAAAAGAAAACACATGAACCAGTACTAAAAAAGAAACTTACTTCTCCCCATGTAAATGCTTACTATAGAAAAGCTTTTTCTTTAAAAAGAAAAACCTTGGAAAAAGAAACTTACTTGTCTCCGTGTAGGTGTTTACTATAAAATAAGGTGTAATAGAGATATGAGAAGGCTAAAGTGCCTAGGAAAATCCAGGTTAGATATTCGTTTTTCAGATATGGCTCTAAGTATTTTTCTAAGAGTATTTTTCCTAAGGGAATGATGATTAAAAATGATAATATAAATACAAAGAAAGAATCTATATATCTTAGTAATCCTGCAACCCAATCTTTGTTTTCAAATATCGCATTTGTCATCCCTCTTATTATTTTTTCAAGGAAGAGGAAAACATATCTATGGGTGAAAATGTAAATGAGCGTTACTAAAATAAATGTTACTTCTGAAATGTATTTTATTAAAAAGTTGTTTATTGTTGTGTAGAGAGGCATTGTTTTTTTATAACTCGGATTTATTTAAATGTTTATGTTATATTGGGTAATCTTTATATTTTAATAAAGCTTAAATATTATTAGAGTATAGCGTTTTATATCAAAAGAGGTGCTAGTTTCTGGATAAAAGGATTGTTTTTTCTAGGTATATTTCTGATTTTAATGCAAATAGCGGATGCTGCTGATAATGTTACGATTACTAATGATGGAAGTTTGTCTAAAAGAATTTATGGTCCTGTTGAGAGAATTGTCCTGAGAGGGGTTTTATTTCAAGCAACGGTTAACTCGAGTAATGGAACTGCTACTATTTATAGCCCTTTGGCTAATATCAGCTCTTTAAATGTTACAATCCGTAATGGGGGGAATGGTGCGAATTTCAGTAATTTTACACTGAATACATCTTCTACAGGAAGTTATTATTCCCAAAGTGATTATGAACCTGGGGGGAGATTGATTACTGCTCCTGGTGCTACAGGGTATTATTATTTATTATTGACTTATAAAGATGACAATAATATCAGCTGGCCTTTTAGGATGGACTTTTTTGTAGCTAATCAAACTCTTGATGATATTAGGGTTTATTCTGATAAGACTAGTTATTATGGATGGGAAACATTGAATATTGCTGTTGAAACAATCAGGAATATTGGAGATGGTGTTTTTGCTGTTGCAAATCTTTCTGTTCAGGGCAGCATTAGGACGTCTGCCAAAGTTTTGGTCAGCAGTTTTAACTGTACTACAGGAAATGATGGGAGATGCATGGTTAATGGTATTACTGTGCCTTCGACAGTTGGGCAATACATCTTGGAGGTGAATAATTACACAGGGGTAAGCGGGTTTAGAGTTATTCCTTATGATTCTGTTGTTTATATGAAAGATGATTCTGGGACGAGGTATAAAAGTTTTTTCAACCCTCATCAAGAAGCGAATGTTGAAGTTACTATAAGCTTTAATGGAACTACACCTGTTTCAGGAAGTTATACTTTTACAGGGAATGTGACAAATTCGAGCGAGAGTGTGCTGCAGGTTATTAATACAACATCTTTGACGATGAATAATTCATTCACTAATAGTTTTAAGTTTTTGCTGAACAATAATTTTAGCAATGGTAACTATATGGTGTGGGTGAGGGTCGTTGATAATGGGGGAAATGTTGTTATAAGAAGCACTTCTTTCCAAGTCAGAGATTGGTCTTTGAGTTTTGCAAAAGCAGAAACCGGCTCTGGTTTTGATTATGAATATTCTGTTTTTCCTAATACATCTGTTACTTTTGATGTGTTTCCTGTTGAGAGAGTCAATGGGACTTTGCTTGCTAATCTTAGCCAAGCACTCTTTAATTTTACTTTAAAAAATAGTCTGGGAGTTGTTCTGAACAGTTCAAACAGCACTGCTTTTAATCTTAGCTGCGGGAAGCAGGGATGTTATAAATATTCTATTAGACTGCCTGCTGCTGTTGGGAATTATAGATTGAGTGTGACTGTAAACTATAGTGATGAGATTCTGATTGCAGAGAGAGGGATTGCTATCCTCAATGCAACTATGACTATTATTCCTGGAGATAGTGAGGGACAGCTCAAAGAGCTTTTTGGCACTTCTGAATTTGTTTATTTTACTGTAAAAGCTAAGAATCAGACCCATGATATGAATGTTACATATTCGCAACTGGATGCACTGCTGTATGAAAATGGGACTTATCTTACTTATAATGAAGTGAGCAATTGGAACAATGTTAATGGGAGCAATGATGTGCTGGAATGGGCGTGGAATATTACTCATCAACGATTGAAGATTGATGTACCTAAAGGAGGAGGAAGCTATTTTGCAAGGGTGTCTTCGGATAATGGGACAGTTGTTGGAAATGTAAGATTTGTTGTTAATCCTTATGATACTTGTATAGTTGCAAAAACAACTGCTGGAAGTGTTGGATCTGGAAGCTATTATGCATGGCAATATAAAGCTTCTGATATTATTTATTTTGAAGTTAAACTTGTGCAGGCAGATAATCCTTTGGGAAAGTCGCAAAGTTCTAATGGGACAAGTACTTATAGAGAAGGCAGCAACTACGGTATGGGAACTGCATGTAGTTTCGATACAACGAAAAAACAAGTTGTGAACAATGCCACGCTAAGTGTAGAAGATGTTGTAAATACTCAGGCAGGAGTTAAAGCAAATTTGAACCTTTCTGCTTCAACATGCAAATCGGATGATGAAAGTGGAGGATATACCTGTACGATTAGGCATGCAAATGACAGCTGGGATGGAGGGAGATATAGTGTGAAACTAAAGATTCTTGGTCAGGATGGCAAAACTTCGGATATTGCTTATGGACTGTTTGAATCTAGGGCATTTTATATTTGGGCCTGGGGTGATAAATGGCTGAATCAACCTGGTGGGAATATTACTTTTAACTTGCGTATGTATCAGGCAGGAACTAATTGGTGGAACAGCGTTGGAACGAGCGGGTTGAGCGGAAGCGTGAAGGTTGAAAAGATTGAATATTATGGAAGACAAGGAGAGTGGATATGGCCTCCTGTTGTGTATGATTATAACCTTACAGGTGTAAATGATACTACAATTACTTCTGGCTCTGGCACATTATACCTTAATGTTTCTCTTGCTGGAAAAAAGAGCTGGGATTCAGGAAGTTATAGTGTTGTACTTAGAGGAACAGAGAGTGGAGGAAATACTGATTTTGGGCAGGCATGGTTCGAGGTTAGAAATTGGGATAGTTATGCAAGCCCTGTTGAGCTTACTTCCAGTGGATTTGATTATAAGAGCTATTTTGGTTCTAAGCAGAATGTTACACTCTATGTGAGGATTACTAGTGCAGGTGATTATGGGTGGACATCTGGAGGATCTGCACTCGTGAATGATAAAAGCAATATTACAGTTACCGTCAAGAAGATTATGGACTATAGCAGTTATCCTGCACGTGAGATGGATAAGAATACGTATAACGCTACCGTAATCAATGTTAATGCTTCAAGCCCATGGTATAGCAGTGCGACTAAAACAGGTCATTCAGGTTATTTGCTGAACATTACAAACCTTAATGGGACGTGGAACAGCGGGTATTATAATGTTGTGCTAGACCTTAACGGAACAGAGACCGGGTATGGATGGTTTAATACAATTGCTTTTTATGTCAATACACAGCCTGTCGATATTAAGGGGGCTTATAAATATAATCATAAAGGATCTGGACCTGTGCATTTTTTAATAACCACTACGAAAGGTTATAAAAACGGCTACACGCATAATGTTACTACAGGGATTACTGATTATGTTAATACTACTGTAAAAGATATTAAGCTGAATAGATGGAGCGATACCGATTATACATATACGGAGTTAAAGTATCCTGCGGATTTTAATGTGACTAATGCAACACATACTACAATTAATTACAGCAGAATTGTTTCTTTGAATCATTCTTCAGGAACGTGGCCTTCTGGGTATTATTATGGGAGCATGGTCTTAATAAATGATGATAACGAAACTTCAACAGGATATATTTGGTTTAATGTTCAGTCGTTTAGAGTTGATTATGTTACTGACAGTTATACAATTGGGACTTCTAATAATATAAGCGGGATTTTGAGTGTGCGGGATCCTGATTGGAGCAACAACAGCATTGTGTGGGGAAATTATACTGTCACTGAGATTTACCAGGAATCATGGGATTATAATTCGAGGAGCAGAACTTCGGTTACGAATTATAATCCAATAACCTTTAACGGAAGTGCTAATTTGAGTATTGCACCTTTGTCACAAGGATGGATACCCGGGTGGGGAAATCTTGTTGCCGTGGTTTATGATAATACTACAAACACAAGCAAGAATGTTTGGATTTCTTTTAGAGCTGCTTTATTCAGCACTGCTTTTGGGACAGTGACTAGCCAGGATGCTATTACTCAGACCCAAAATGTAACTATCCCTGTTACTTTAACTAATCCTGTTGGAGGGGGAAGCACATCGGGAAATTTGACTAGGGTATATGAAACGATTTGGCCGAACACCATAGACTATCAATTTACTATCGGGAACTGCACCTCGACAAGCTCTTCTAGCTGTAAGATAACAAGCAGCCAGAATGTGACTGTTCATGTTCCTTCTGGTGGATGGGGTGAAGAATATCATTACCTTACCTTTGTTCTTAGTGATGCTAATAATCTTAATTCAAAAACTGCAGAATCAGCACCGTGGTTTAGAGTGAGAGCTTCTTATACAGGATATTTTGATAACTATAATGAAAGCAATTTTTGGGGATATTATGTTGGATTTAATTCTAATGCTTCTTTTACTGTTGGTGCACAGAATAATTCAGGACAGAACCAGGATTTTAGCGTGGTTTCTGTGCAGCACGCTTATAACCCTGGATGTTATAGTGAATATTGCAGGGTGTATTCTTCTGTTGGATGGAGCAATTCTGCGAATAAAACAGATAACAGACAGGTCATTCGTATTCTCAATTCAGGAAGCTGGAGCAGAGGAGAGCATGCTATTAGGGTGAATGTCAGAGGAAGCTTAGGAACCAGCACTTTAAAGACAGGTTATTTCTATGCTAAAGATAATACTACGCCAAATCTAACCCTTGTTGCTCCTCCGTACAATGGGTATAAGGTTAATTCGAGCAGCCTTTATCTGAATGCTGTTACTAATGAAGCTGCTACCTGCACTTATGTTTTCCAGAGCTATGATGCTTATTATGCAAATTATTGCGGAAATACAGATAATGTTGGAGCAAACAATACTAATTTAGTTGGCACATGCAATAAAACCCTTTACAATGGAACGTTTTACAATTATCATTATTTCTCTCATCCATATCCTGGGTTATCTACAGGAGGGGTGAATCATTCTTTCAACTTGCAAGGCGTTGGAAATATATTGACTACTGACCAAGATTATTCTGTTATCTACAACTGTTATGATGATGATTACAATACTGTAGCCTTGTACAGGATTATCGAAATGAACTCTACGAGCAATACTACCAATATAACGATGCAGTTTACTTCTTCCCAACTTGCGAATAATTCTTATATAAACGCCAATTCGTTTGTGGTAAACCTGAGTGTTGGAAATGGAATTGCTAATCTTACTTATCGGTTATATAATTCCACACATGCTGTCCTGAACAGCACGACTGTTACAAGCACCACCTCTTCGCTTATATGGTATCTTACAAATAACAACACTCTTTATTATTACAATGTTACAGGCATTGTAGGGAATGGAACCAATGTTTCCAGTCCTACGAGAAATGTTACATTTGATACAATACTCCCGGTGATATCTTTTAATGGGAACACCACTTCTGGAAACAATACGATGTATAACCGAACATGGATTTATGCCTCTGTTAATGTTACTGAGGTGAATGAAGCGAATATTACTTTCAGTTTATTTTATAATAATCACACGCTTGTTAATCAAACTATTCTTACTACAGCAACTAGGACTTTTAATTGGACGTCTTTGGTTGCTAATCTTACAGGGGTGGGTTACTTTTACAATGTTACATTGACGGATAAAGCAGCAAACAGGAATACTACAGAAATACGGCTTATCCAGCTCAATGTGAGCAATACGACGAGTATTTAAGATGGAAAAAAGATATGTGCTGGGATTTGTATTTGTTTTTCTAGCTGTGCTTTTTCTTCCTGGATTTGTTGAAGGGTCTTTACAGGTTACAGCTTTTTCCTGCAACGACCAGATAGGAACTGTTGTCGTGGACAATCTTGTTTCTATTTCTTGCCAAGCCACTGTTAATAACCCAGATCAATCAACAGCTAATTTGAACTCTCCTGTTCTGTACCCTGAAGGAAACTGGCTTGAAAGTTCCAGTTATTCTGGAAGTGGGTTTGAAACAAGCGTTAGTGCTGGTGCTTCTACTGTTGTTAGTTTCACAGGATTAACACCAAATGTTGCGGGTTTGAAGATGTTTGATAATATCAACCTAGATGGAGTTATTGATACATTTGTTGTTGATACGACTGTTAATGTTGTTGATATCAAGACTTTGGCTATTAGTTCTTCTTTAAGTTCTGGAAATCAAAATGATGAATTTGACTTGCAGGCAAGTGTTACTGCTGGAGGAAATCTTGATGGTGTAACTGTAGAGGCTGATGTTGATAATTGCAATTTGAAATCAGGGGAAAGCAACAGTGTTTCTATTGGAGCATTGAATCATAATAATCAAGGAAGCCACACATGGAAGGTGCTTATGGGCAATAATCATTGCACTTACACTATCACTGCTTCTGGTGCTACTGGTTCTGTTACAACTTCTGACAGCAGTGCTGGCAGTGTGACCAATCTTAATCCTGTTACTACTACCACTGTTGCTGGTGCAGCAGGAGGGAGCAGTGGGGGTGGAGGAGGCGGAAGTGCGAGTGGAGAAGCGAAAGCAGAAGAAGATACTGGGTTTGATATTGATTTTTCCTCGCTTGATGAGCTTACTTTCAAAACTCTTTCTGGACAAGTATTGAGTTTGAGCTTTGATGGGGTGACTAAACATACTGTTACGTTGAGCAATGTTCAAGAAGATAGCGTGACTTTAATTATTCAGTCAACTCCAAAAACTATAGTTGTTAAAATCGGTGAGACTGTTAATGTTGATTTGAATGATGATGGGTTGAATGATATGAGTGTTACTCTGCTGGGAGTTTTGGGTCAAAGTGCTAACCTGAAATTTAATAAACTTGAGGAAGGGGCGAAAGCTTTGGCTGCTGAGGAAACAAAAGCGAGATTAGAAGGGAGTACTACAACACTTCTTTCTGGCGAGGCTGCTGTATCTGGAAAAACAAGCCTTTGGGTATTTTTGGGAATTTTAGTTTTGCTTATTGTTATAATAGGGATTTATTTTAGATATAGACATAAATCCTGAGGTAAAAGAACAATGTTTATATACCTCTTTTTTCTCTTAGAGTGATGGCTGGAAGAGGCACTTGGATTATCCTTTTTATTGTTGTAATATTCTTTTTATCTATTATTACAATTGCGGTTGTTAAGAATTCTTTTGGAGATGGAAAATATGATGATTTTGCCAAGTGTTTGACTGAGAAAGGGTTTAAAGAGTATGGGGCTTATTGGTGCCCTCATTGTTTGGAGCAGAAGAAATTGTTTGGGAGTTCTTATAAATACATTACTTATATTGAATGCGATGCTCGAGGATCTGGAGGAAATCCAAAAGAATGCGATAGGGTTGGGATTAAAGGTTATCCTACATGGATTACTCCTGAATGGAAGTTTTTGGAAGGACCTCAGAGTTTGGAAGTTTTATCACAGGTTTCTGGATGTGCATTGATAAGTGAATAATAACAAAGCTTTTATTTCTATACACTTTTTAAATGATATGAGAATTTTACATTGGCTGTTTATTTTAAGTTTGGTATTAATTATTTTTCTTTCCAGTTTTTCAATAATGTATTTTGATAAAGAGTTTTATTTTAACCAATTCGAGAAGAATGGGGGTTATGAGAGATTAGGCAGGGAGAATGTTAATAATAATTTTAATGAGCTTATGGGTTATTTTCAAGGGAATAATGAATTGAAAACCGGTTTTTTTACTTTGAATGAGAAAAAGCATCTTGGGGATGTTAAAGGAATTTTGGATAATGCTTTTGGAGTTTTTTATCTTGCTTTGGGAGCTTCTTTTTTGATTTTGATTTATTTACTTGTTGAGAAAAAAGATATATCGTATGATTTTATTTTTTCAGGAGTGATTACTCTTTGTATTGTGCTGATTGCTGCGGCAATTGCGTTATTTAACTTTAGCTGGCTGTTTACTGAATTTCATTTATTTAGTTTTGATAATGAGCTATGGCTGCTGCCTGGGAATAGCAATTTGATAATGATGTTTCCAAGAGAATTTTTCTTCGCTATTTTTTTAAGAATATTACTGATTACAGCTGGATTTTCATTGGTTTTTATTGCTCTTGGTTATTCTCTGAAGAGGAATTATTCGGCTTTTATGAGAAGATTCATATAAGCCTTTTCTTTTTGCAAAAAGAAAACCCTTGGGAAAAGAAAAAGCAGATAGAAAAACCCTTGGGAAAAGAAAAAGCAGATAGAAAAACCATTGGGAAAAGAAAAAGCAGATAGAAAAAATACTTAAGGCAAAAGAAACTAAGAATGTAAAAGCCTTTGGAAAGAACAAGATTTAAATAGCACTTTTCTTTAGTTGAGAGATGGCTGTTTACAATTTGCCGCCCAACCAGGTTTTGGAGCAGGTTCATAGTTCTATAAATGGATTATCAAGCGAGGAAGCTGGCAAAAGATTAATTGTTTATGGAAAGAATGTTCTGGAAAGAACTAACAAATTTAACTGGATAAAAATATTTCTTAGGCAGTTTAAAAGTTTTATTGTTTATATCATGATTGCTGCCCTGATTTTAAGTCTGATTATCGGGGGGTGGGTTGATGCTGTTGTTATTGGAGCTATAATTATTTTGAACGCTGCTCTTGGATTTTTTCAAGAGTTTAAAGCTGAAAAGTCAATAGAATTATTGCAAAAACTTTCAAGTCCTAAGGCAGCTGTTCTTAGAGACAATAAACTTGTCGATGTTGATTCTGAAGATGTTGTTCCTGGAGATGTATTTGTTTTTGAAGCTGGGAAGAAGATTATTGCTGACTGTTATTTATTAGATTCTTTGGAGGTAAGAGTTGATGAGAGCTTATTGACTGGGGAGAGTGTGCCTGTTGAAAAAGAGGTTTGTTTGTTGAAAGGCGGGAAGGAGGTTGCAGATAGGAAGAACATGCTGTTTTCTGGAACAATTGTGGTTGCTGGTAAAGGGAAAGCAATTGTGATTTCAACTGGGATGAAAACTGAGATGGGTAATATTGCCAAAATGCTTCAAGAGCAAACTGATAAGAAAATTCCTCTTGAGATTAAGTTAGAACAACTTGGGAAGAAGATTAGTATTGCTGTTACACTTTTGATATTGGTTATTTTTGGAATTTTTGTTTTGAGAGGGCATGAACTGTTTGATGGGTTTTTGGTTGCTGTGAGTTTGGCTGTTGCTGCTATACCTGAAGGTCTTCCTGCTATTGTAACTATTACTTTGGCTTTGGGTGTGCAGAAGATGCTTAAGAAAAATGTTTTGGTTAGAAAATTAAATTCTGTTGAAACTTTAGGAAGTACAACTGTTATATGTGCTGATAAGACAGGAACTTTAACCAAAAATCAGATGACTGTTAAGAAGATTTATGCTAATGATAAAATGATTGATGTTTCTGGCGAGGGGTATAGATTAGAAGGAGAGTTTACAAATCATGGCAAGAAGATTAATGTTAAAGAGATTGAGATGCTTATGCTTTGTGCGAAATTATGCAATAATTCTTCTGTTTATGAAGATGGAACTGTAAGGGGGGACCCTACTGATCTTGCTTTATTGATTGCTGCAAAGAAAGCAGGAGTTAATTTGGATTATGAGAGGATTAAGGAGATTCCTTTTACTTCTGAGAGCAAGACGATGACTACTTTTAATATGGTTGGAAGAAAGAGATACAGATTTGTTAAGTCTGCACCTGAACTGTTGATTAACAAATGCAAGTATGTCTATGAGAATGGAAGGTATAAAGTTATTACTCCGAGTGAAAGAAAGCATTTGCTTCTTGTTAACGAGCAGATGGCTGGGAGTGCTTTAAGAGTGATTGGGCTGGCTTTTGATAAAGAAGACAGCGAATTGGTTTTTCTTGGATTGATGGGGATGATTGACCCTGAAAGGAGTGAAGTTAAGGACGCTATTTTGACTTGCAAAAAAGCTGGGATAAGGGTTGTGATGATTACTGGGGACCATAAGCTAACTGCTCTTGCAATTGCTAAGAATATTGGACTTGATGGGGAGGCGATGACTGGAGAGGAGATTGATAAGATTGGTATTGAGGTGTTTAGGGATAGAGTTAGAAGGGTTAATGTTTTTGCTCGTGTTAACCCTGGACATAAAGTGAAGATTTTGGAGGCTTTGAAAAGTAATGGGCATATTGTTGCGATGACTGGTGATGGGGTGAACGATGCGCCTGCTTTGAAGAGGGCTGATATTGGGATTGCTGTTGGTTCTGGAACTGATGTTGCCAAGGAAGCCTGCGATATGGTTTTGCTTGATGATAATTTTGCATCTATTGTTGCTGCTGTTGAAGAAGGCAGAGGGATTTATGATAATATTAAGAAGTTTATTAATTATTTATTGAGCTGTAATCTTGCTGAGGTTTTGATTATATTTTTTGCTATTTTAATTGGGTTTAAGTTTAATAGTGAGATAATAATACCTTTTATTGCGATACATTTACTATGGATTAATTTGGTTACCGATGGTTTGCCTGCTTTAGCTTTGGGTGTTGACCCTGTTATGAAAGGGATTATGGAGAGAAAACCTCGAGACCCTGAAGAGAGGATTATTTCAAAGAATCTTGGATTGAATATTATGTTTATTGGTGTTTTGTTGACTGTTGTTGTTTTAGGATTATTTTGGTATAATATTGAGGATGGGGTTAAAGCTCAGACTATGGCATTTACAGCTATTGTTGTTTTTGAGATGGTGAGATTGCAGATTATAAGAAGCCAATATGGATTGGGAATGTTTTCTAATAAGCATTTGATTTTGGCTATTGTTGTTAGTGTTGGACTTCAATTTGTTTTGTTGTATACCGTTTTATCCAAGTATTTTGGGGTTGTTGGATTGCCTTTGATTGACTGGTTGGAAATTATTATTGCTGGGCTGGTTATATTCGTTGTTGGATTATTGGGTGGGAGCTTGATTAGAAAGACGACTGGACAGTTTGATTAGAATGATTTGTTTATATCCTAGAAAACACTAAAATTTTATGAACGCTTAAATTCCTTTGGAATTTGGCGTCTAAGAAATATATTTTGTGAAATATATTTCTTAAACAACAGACAGACGACAGACGCCTGGGTCAGATTTATAAACAGATAGATATTATATGTTTAAATGGTAGAAAGAGAGGGATTTAGAACTGCAGATTTCTTTGCTGGTGTTGGAGGTGTGAGGTTAGGTTTTGAGGAGCAGGGATTTACCACTATCTTTGCTAATGACCAAGATAAGAACTGCAAATTGACTTATGATTTAAATTTTGAGAGTGCAAAACTTAATAATGAAGATATAAATAAGATTGATATTCCTGAATTGCCTGATTTTGATGTGCTTCTTGCAGGGTTTCCCTGCCAGGCGTTTAGTATCGCAGGATATCGGGGAGGTTTCAAGGATGAAAAAGTCGGAGGAAACCTTTTCTTTAGGATTGCTGAAATATTGAAGGTGAAGAAACCAAAAGCTATTTTTTTGGAGAATGTTAAAAACCTAAAAAATCATGACCAGGGCAGAACATTTTTAGTTATAGAGAGAATTCTTAAGAACCTTGGCTATCATATTAAATCAGAAGTTCTAAACAGTATGACTTATGGCAATATCCCTCAAAATAGGGAAAGAATATTCATTGTTGGTTTCTTGGATGAGGATAAAACTAACAATTTTTCTTTTCCGAAGCCTATCCCCTTAACAAACTCTTTTAGAGATTATGTAAAGAATGAAGCTGAAGATAAGTATTATTATAATGATAAGCCTTTGTATGCTAGGATTAAACAAGATATTAACTCAGAACATACTGTTTACCAATGGAGAAGAAAGTATGTTAGAGTGAACAAAAAAGGAGTTGTTCCTACTCTTACTGCAAACATGGGCAGAGGAGGACACAATGTTCCGATAATAAAGAATCATAAAGGAATAAGAAAATTAACACCCAGGGAATGTTTCTTATTGCAGGGATTTCCAAAAAGATTTATACTTCCTAAAGAGCTCCCAGACAGCGAACTTTATCATCAGGCTGGAAATAGTGTAACAGTGCCTGTAGTTGCAAGAATTGCTGAGAATATAAGAAAAGTTTTAGAGGGTGAGTCTTGTTTTGAGGGCAAGGAACTTAATGCTTATTTAATTCATGCTCCCAAACACTAATTACTTTCCAGCCAGCAATCTTATAAGCAATGCGTATCTCTTTGTCTCTGACCACATTTCTTTTTAGTTTTGGCATCCAATAACTTTTATTGGTTTTCGGCTTTATGAAATGTTTTGGGCACATATGCCAAAAACACCCGTCTATAAATAGAACGATTTTCTTTTTAAAATAAATAAAATCTGGGTTTCCAAAGATTTTTGGCTGATATTCAAAATTATGCAGACTCTTTTTTAATCTTAATTCTAAAGAAGTATTTTTTGATTTTATTTTAGACATACAATAACTTCTTTGCTGGGGAGTAAGAGTGTCGGGCATTATAGTCTGCAGATTTTTATCGGCTTTAGTTTCTTTAAATTTATTATATTTTCAGTTATAGAAAATCTTGGTCTTCTGTTTTGTTTTTGCTGCTCTTCAAAAGTTTGGCTCTTATTTACTTTATGCTTGTAAATCCAATCAGGCTTTATTTCATATACTTTGAATGAGCCATCACCTTCTGAAAAATCCAGAAAGAAGAGTTCATCCCATTCAGAACGAGGTCCAAAAGAAGTTAAATCAGAAGCCACGCTCGAAGCTTTAATCTGAATTCTTGAGCCTGTTTTTATATTGATGCAGTCAAAAGAGCATTTCATTCCTTTAAGTTTTACAACCCTTATGCAGGCTGGAAAGAACAGTGCAAAAGCATTTTCACTTATAGCTTCTGGAAGATTTATCCCCCTTGTAGAAATATTTTTTAGCCTGTCGTTAACATTTTTCCAATCAAAGTATAATCCTTTAAGAAGCTCCCTATCTGCAGATTCTTTTATTGTTAAGAGAGCTTTTATCTTTCTGCCTTTGATATTAACTTCTTTCCATTCAATTTTCATATAAACTTACAAGATTCACAGATTTTAAAGGTTACCTAAAGATTCTTTAGATTTTAACACGGGAAGCGAAAAGTTAATAAACAATCGTTAAATTCATTATAAAATCTTAATGGAGGGGTTATTATGAGTGATCAACACGAACATCATGAACATCATCATCAAAAGGATTCTGGGACTGTTGAAATAAGCAAATCAACATTATGGATGATTGTTTCCGGGATATTAGGATTATTATTGGTTGTTAGTATATTTACTTCTGGATTTGGAATTGTAAAAGATGCAGCACCATCAGGATATGCTCCATCGCCTTCACCAAGTCCTAGTCCAAGTCCTGCGCCTTCTGGTTTGCCTACAGGAATTGCAACTGTGAATGCCAAAGAACTTGCTGATGATGACCCCTATCTTGGAAATAAAGATGCTAAAGTTGTTATGATAGAATTTTCAGATTATCAATGCCCTTTTTGTGCAAGATTTGAAGAAGGGGCTTATGTTGATATAAAAAAGAATTATATTGATACTGGAAAAGTTAAATTTGTTTACAGAGATTTTCCATTGAGTTTCCATGAAAATGCACAGAAAGCTGCTGAGGCTTCTGAGTGTGCTGATGAGCAAGGCAAATTCTGGGAGATGCATGATTTGATGTTTAAGAATCAACAAAGCATCGCTGTAACTGATTTGAAGAAGTATGCTGTAGATTTGAAGTTGGATACTAAGAAGTTTAATGACTGCTTAGATACTGGGAAGTATGCACAGGAAACTCAGAAGGATGAACAGGATGGGCAAAGAGCAGGAATTAGCGGGACTCCTGGGTTTATTATCAATGGGAAATTGGTAAGTGGTGCAATGCCCTTTGCAAACTTTAAATCTGTTATAGATGCTGAGCTTAATGCATAAGGGCTACCTGCGTTTCCCTTAGAGCCCTTTTAAAAAAAGCCCTAGGGGAAAAATTGAACCCTATACAACCATTTATTTTTTTAACATGGCAAATCTAAAACCTGAGATTAAGATATACACAACAAAGACGTGTCATTATTGTATTGAGGCTAAAAAATACTTTAAGAGCAAGAAAATTGCGTTTAAAGAGATTGATGTTGATTCCAGAGAAAAGGTTAAAGAGATGATTAATATCTCAGGACAATCTGGAGTGCCTGTAATTGTGATTGGGAAAAATGTTGTTGTTGGGTTTGACAAACACGCTATCGAGAAGATATTAAAGACTGGTTGATTTTTATAGTTAAACTTAAAAATACTATTTCCCGTTTATTATGATGGTTAAATCAGATAAAAGCTATAATCTTGAGAGGATTATACTTTTTAGTGTAATTGGGATTTTGGTAATTTTAATAAGTTATCAGTTTTATTCTCTTAATCAGATTAAAGAAGAAACGATAAAAGGATTTGACCAGGTTAATAACAATCAAGAAGAGTTCGGTAAAAACATTAATTTAAGGATTACTTCTCTTGCTGAAGAAAATCAAAAATCTCTTGGAGAGGTTGCTGGGAATGTAAGAGAATTGCAAATAGATTTGGGTTCTTTGAAGAGCAGCAGCGAGAGTAAACTGGGATTGTTGGAGAAACAAATTTCTAATGTGCAGAGTGCTGGAGGAGATTTTTCTGGGGTAATTAAAGATGTTTTGAAGAGCGTTGTCAGTATCGAGGCTTCTGGAAGTTTAGGTTCTGGGGCTATTGTTGATGGAAATGGATTTGTAGTTACGAATTATCATGTTGTTGAGAATGCTAAAAATTATAGAGTTTTAACGTATGATGGCAAGCAACATAATGCTGTTTTGATTGGGTATAGTGCTCCTTATGATGTGGCTTTGTTGAAGATTGAATCTGGGTACTCTGCTTTGGATTATGGCGATAGTGATGAGCTGAATGTTGGGGAGAAAGTGATTGCTGTGGGGAATCCTCTCGGATTAAGTTTTAGTGTTTCTGAGGGCATTGTTTCTGGGTTGAATCGTGGAAAAAAGGATTCTCCTGGAACTTACATTCAAACTGATGTTGCGATTAATCCTGGGAATTCTGGAGGGCCTTTGATTAATGCTCAGGGAGAGATTATGGGGATAAATAATTTTAAGATTTCTCAGACCTCTGTTGAAGGTCTTGGCTTTGCATTGAATTCTAATGATGCCAAGAAAGTTAGTGATGGGTTGATTGTTAAGTATAATGAAGCTTTGGCTGCTCAATAAGGGCTACCTGCGTTTCCCTTATCAACCCTATGCGTCCACAGATATTGCTGGTTAAGTTTATATATTTTTAGAATCCCTATTCTGATATGATAGCAGTACGCTGGTTGTTTGAGAAGGTGGAAGGATGAGAAAGCCTGCATTTATTTTCATTATTTTACTTTTATTTTTTATACCTTTAGTTGTAAGTGCATCTTCCGAATGTCAATATAAAGAAAAAGAGATGTATCAAGTAGAAGAGACAAAATATTATTGGAATAATGAATATATTTCTGGAAATATATCTATCATGGAGATAAATTCTAATAAAGATCAAACAACATTCAAGGTATTGAATACTTTGAGTTATTCTGTTAAGATTCAAATTTCTTATTGGGATAGATCAAGTTGGTATGGAGATCAGTTTGAAATTGCAGAAGGGGATATATCTCCAAATTCTTTTAGTTTCATAGAAAGGGGGCATGGTGTAACCGGAAGTGTAACTGATGTTAAGATTAATGTGACTCTACCTTTAGGGATTTTTTATAGGCTTGAAATGGTTAATAAAACGAGAGATGTTTGTCAGAAATGTAAAGATGGAAAAATTTGTTTAAATGATGGTGATGTTTGCAAAGAGGATGGACAATGCGGTTATAATAAATGTACTATTGCAGGTTTTTGTGGTAAAGAAGATTGGCAATGTCCGGAAGGGATGTTAAATTGTAATAACCAAACTTGTTTAAAACCCTCAACAAAAAATGTTGGAGAATCATACAAATGTGAATGGGAATGCCTTTCCGGTATAGGGAAAGAAGGGGTTTGTAAACCGAATAAAGAGACTACTTTTAAGAATTGGATTTATTGGATTTTAGGAATATTAGCAATAATCATTATTTTTGTGTTCTTTGTGAAGAAAGAAGGCTTAGATAAAAAACTTAAAGATTTAGAAGAGGAATTAACTGAAAAAGAAGATAGCGTCAAAGAAAATAACGAAAAACTTGAAAGATTAAAGAAAGAAAAGGATAAGTTAAATAAAAATCATGATGAATTAATCTTGAAAATAAAAAATGCTAAAGGGCATGTAAAAGCTAGGTATGAAGAGGAATTAAAGAGAAATGAGGCTGAAGCTAAAATAAGATTGGATGTAGTAATGGAATTAAAAGAAGAAGCGATAAGAGAAACAAAAGAACTTGAAGAAGCAAGAGAAAAACTTAGAAATGAAAGATTACGACCTCGTACAAATAAACAAGGGACTAAGGTTCACATAAATGAAGAGGGTTATGAGGTATTCCATAACACCGGAGATTTATTTCATAGGTGGTGGTTTGAGCATAAGCATAATAGGAAAATAAAGAATCGATATGAAATCCATCATAAAGATTTTAATAAAAGAAATAATAATATTGATAACTTAGAAGAATTAGTTCCGGACGAGCACAATTTAAGGCATCAGCATAGATACAAATAGTTTCATAACCCTAGGAGTGTATTCTCCAACATATATATCAAAAACAATAGACAGACGACAACCACCCGCGTGAAGCTTATAAATAAATCTGTATTCTCTCTTTATATGGATAAGATTAACTCCTTAGTTGTATTTCAGGACAAGAAAATTAGAAGAATCTGGCACAATGATGAATGGTGGTTTTCTGTGGTTGATATTGTGGGGATCCTTTCAGAGAGTGCAGACGCAAGGAATTACTGGAAGGTGCTTAAACATAGATTAAATGAAGAAGGCAGTGAGTCGGTTACAAAATGTAACCAACTGAAATTACTTTCATCTGATGGAAAGTATTATGAGACTGATTGTGCTAGTACCCCAACATTATTAAGACTTATCCAATCAATACCCTCTCCTAAAGCAGAACCGTTTAAGCTATGGCTTGCTCAAGTAGGTTATGAAAGAATACAGGAAATAGAAGACCCTGAATTGGCTCAAAAACGTATGAAAGAGTTGTATAAACTTAAAGGTTATTCTGATGAATGGGTTGAGAAAAGAGTAAGGGGGATTCATGTTAGGCAGGAGTTAACTGACGAGTGGAAGAAAAGAGGCGTTGAAAAAAACAGAGATTATGGGATTTTAACTAACGAGATAAGCAAAGCGACCTTTGGAAAAACCGTAGAAGAATACAAGCAACATAAACAGCTTAAAAAAGAAAACTTAAGGGACCACATGGATGATTTGGAGCTTATTCTTACTATGCTTGGAGAAGCGACAACAACCAGATTTACAAGAGAAAGAGATTCTAAAGAGTTTCCAAGATTGAAGAAAGATGCGAAAGATGGTGGGGATGTTGCTGGTTCAACAAGAAAAGATATTGAACAGAAACTTGGGAAAAGTGTTTTTTCAAATGATAATTTCTTGGAAATGTCTGAGAAACAAAAGAGACTTGGACACAAAAAGAAAGAAAAATAATAGGACACTCCAAAATAATCTTTACAGCCATAAATTTATATATTCTTTAATATTGAGGTTATTGTGCTAGCTTATGTTTTTGGAGGGCTGTTAGGACTTGGGTTGTTATTGAGTTCTTTGATTGATTACAGGAATAAAAATAAGGTTGTTAGTTTTGCTGCAGGATTGTTGATTGCGCATTTGTTTTTACAATTGTATCCTTTGCTGTTGAGAGAGAACAAGTATATTGAGGAGTTGGTTTTCTTTTTTGTTCTTTTAGGATTTTTATTGTTTTTTTTGCTTGGAAAATTTGTTTATTCTCATCCTAAAACAAGGATTATTGCCAAAGAAATCGGGCTTTTTCATGCTTTCGGGATTTTTTTGTACTATCTATTGATTGGGATGGGCTTAACAACTCTGCTTAATCTTAGCCTGATTTCTGGAATACTCTTTTTTATTCCGATTTTTCTTTATTCTATATTTGGGGAGATTAGTTTATTTCATGTTCATCCTGATTTTAAAGAGGGTTTGTTTGTTAAACTATTGTTTTTCTCTTCAGGGCTTATTGGTGTAATCGCTGCAAAGCTTGTTTTTATCTCTTTTTTAATTTCTTTTTGTGTTTTGGGATTCTTAATTGGATGCAGCACTTTTCTTGCAGTAAAGGAACATGCTAAAGAATCAGAGCATCATGTGTTATTATTCTTTAGTGGGGTAGCTTTATATACCTTTTTAATATTCCTCTTTTTGATAATATAAGCATTTTTCTTTTGTAAAAGAAAAATGCTTAAGGCAAAAAGAAAACAGAAGAGAACTTCTAGGAAAATGAACAACATGAAAACCATCAAGATAATAGCAATGATTTTAGGGATAATTATTGTAAGTTCTATGTTAGTTAGTGCAGCGAAGAAAGAGATTGCTCTTGACTTGTGGGAGAGCTTTGAATTTAAAGGAGTTAATATGACTCTGGTTGCATCTAATCCTGATTCTTTTATTCTTTGCGTTAACAATGGCAGAGTTTTGATTGATGGCGATAAGAACTTTAATGGAATGCTTTTTGATGTGAGACAAAAGAAATTTAACTATGTTGAATTTCAGATTGATTTGGGAGATGATGATGGGGGGTTATGTGCAAATAACTTATGCTCTAATCAGAAATGTGTTGAGCAGTTTGTTTCTGAATGCAAGACTGCAAGGGACTGCAAGAGCGATGATTCCTGCTTAATTGGGATTTGTGGCAGAGGAAAATGCACTTATAATGAGAACCCTAAATGCAGTGAAGAGAGCACAACCTCAACTACTTTACCCGCTGGAGCTGCTGTTGAGAGCACAACAACCTCAACAACCACAGGTTTATTTGTTAATATGTCCAATGCTTCTGCGTCTCCTGCTTTTGGGACAGAGCAGTTTAAAAAAGCAACATTAATCCTTTTTGGATTTTTATTGGTATTAATTCTGGTTGTTTTGATAGTAAAGAGAAAAAGCTATGGTTATTGGAAGAGAAAGCAAAAATATTATTGAGGAATTTGACTGCCTTATAAAAAATTTGTCAAAATCCTCAAAGAAGTGCTTTGAATATCACTTAAAAAGAATGTTATTCAAAGCTCTCTATTGATTCTTTTTTTTCCTAAAAATTAAAAATGTTGTCAATCCTATGATAATTATTCCAAGAGAGATGTATAATCCAACTTTTAAATTTGTTTTTGGCTCTGAACTTTCTACTTTTGGAATTGATATTGCTTCTCCTGTTGGACCTGCTGGCTGGTTTTCAATAGAGATTTTTTCTATTGAAATCACTGAATTTTCTTTGCTTATGTAAATTGGTCTTATGATTAAATCTTTTATTCTATCTTTATCTACATCAAACATTATATTTATGCCTTGTTTTAATGTCACATATTGAGGAGTTTCTGCTCCTTCTATGAACAAGGTTAGTTTTAATGAGTTTTTTTGTGCATCTACAGACCTTAACATCACCTCTGTTTCTTTGCCTAAATAGAAAATCCTTACTGTGTCTTTTTCTTTTAATGTAAATGTCTGCTGATTAATATTTGAGAAGTCTTCTTTGTAAAGCGATGCTGCCTGAACTACTGAGGATAATACTAAGACTGCCAGGACTAAACTGAATAATTTCATATCTTAGAAAGAGAGGAAAAAAGTTATAAACCTATCTGATTCGTCTGTTGGTTACATATCCAGGCCTGAAAGCTTGTTCTTTATCTCGTAAAGCTCTGATTCTAAGCGTTTTAGCTCTGAGTTTGGTTTTTTCTTCTTTTGCTTGCTTTGCTCTGGGAGGGAAACAGGTTTTTTACCCTGAGATTCTCTGGACTCATTATTTACCATTCTTTTTTCTTTTTTGCTTATGTAAGCCTGAGGGAGGGCTTTTGTCAATGCTGATAGTTCGAGGTTTAAATCGTAAACTATTTTCTTTGCCAGTTTCATTTTCTCTCTTTTTAATGCTTTAATCTCTTTTGTATATTCGTATTTTTCAAGAAGTTCAACAGCAATTATTGCTGATTCTAATACATTTTTCCTTGTTGAAGAAGGATTCTCTAACTGGACATATACAGGCCTGTTTTCAAGATGTTTTTTCATTACATTTATGGCAAGGATACCCAGCAGTTTAGTGCTGGGAGGAATTGCCATCCTCCGTTAACTTTTTCTTTAACATTTTCAATATGAAGAGTGCGCAAGGAATTTCACGCACTCATACGACGATTGTGATAGTGTGAACTCTGTTCCACTTGTGCAGGAGGCAAAATGGAACTACAAGCATTTCAACACGGGTATGGACAAACCACCTATCACCTTGTGTTTGTCCCAAAATGTCGGTATCAATATTTTCGATACTCAGGTATTAAAAAGCTTTGTGAAAAAAGCTTTCGTGGAGTTGCGTATCAGCACAACTTCACCATTCATGCTTTGGAAATTCAGCCAGACCATGTGCACTTATTTGTTGAGTTTCCTCCTCACTATTCTGTGAGTCAGGTTGTGCAGTTGTTTAAAGGAAATTCTGCATACAGGATATTGCATGCTTTTCCTTCTCTTCGAAAAACACATTTTCGTCGAGGGCATTTCTGGAGTGCTGGAAAGTTTTATCGTTCTGTGGGTAATGTTACTTCTGATACGATTCAGCATTACATCCAGCAAAGCCAACATGGCTGGACTTTTGAACATCAGGCAACACTTTGAGTGTAGCCTTCACGAGATACCTCGACCTTTAGGTCGAGGAGTATCATTTTAGATATGGAATAACCTGCTTTCTACAGTCATTAATCTTTGTTTTAAAGCTTCTACATCCTTATGCCAAGATTCCAATTCAGCATCTTCCTGGCGCTTTAACTTTTCTAAAGTGTTTAGAACAGAATCAACATCTTTTAATTTTTCTTTTAACCTTTCTATTGCAGCCATTGCTGTTTCATAATCGTCTATTTTTATGAACAATGTTTTTTCATTACCTGTTGGTCTTTGTGGCTCTTCGTGCATCATACCCATACTTTGCTGAGGCATTGGGCTTCTTACTGCTTTTTTAATTGAACCCAGATCAGAAGATAAAGCTTCGTAAGAAGGAAAATCGTTTGATGGAAAATCTGGAAGTCTTATACTATCGTTTGACTGCATCTCTGGCTTTGGCAGCTCAGGAAGAGTTTTTTTTCTATTGAATAAACCCATTATAGAACACCTCCACTCATATGCTAAATGCATTAAAGAGATTATTAAAGCTTTTCTCCTTATTTTAAAGTAGTAACTAAGCTTTTTTTCTTTAAGAAAGAAAATGTTCACCTTTGGTGAACAGTAGTTCAAGTCCAATGGACCTTGAACTAAACCCTCGGGAAAAGAAAGACTTTCAAATAAGCCTTTTCTTTAGAAAAGAAAAGCATTAATGGAAAAGAAACTAAGAATGGGAAAACTCCTCGGAAAAGAAAGTTTTTTAAACACTCGTTTGGCTAATAATGGGGATGCAGGAACTTGTCAAGATACTGGAAGATTATATTAAGGAAAATTTTAATGAAGATACTATAAAGGTGTTTAGACAGCTTTGGGGTAAGAGCAACGTCAGCGAGTTTGATATTGCTGAAAACCTTAAACTGAGCATTAACTATGTTAGAAATTTGCTCTATGGGTTGCACGCTGGAAATTTGGTTAGTTCTACAAGGAAAAAAGACAGGCAGAAAGGGTGGTATATTTATTATTGGACTTTTAATTTAAAACATGCTGTTGGTGTTTTGCTTGCCAAGAAGAAATCAAAACTTGAACAGATGGAAAAACAACTTAATAGAGATGCTGAAGAAAAATACAATTGCCCTGATGGGCATGTTGAGTTTAATGCTGTAAGAGCTTTGGAACATGGGTTTAAATGCCCTGAATGCGAGCAGGTTTTAATCAGGAAATCCAAGGAATTTGACAAAGAAGCTTTGATTGCTGGCATTGATTATTTGAAAAAAGAGATAGATGTTTTAAGTGTTCCAATTGAAACTCCTAAAGAGGCTGTTAAGGTTAAGAGGACTGTTAAGAAGGTTGTTAAGAAGACTAAGATTAAAAAACTTAAAGCGAAAAAGAAAGCTATTAAGAAGAGGATTAAAAAACTGAAGAAGAAACTTAAGAAGGCTGGACCTGAAAGGAAGAAGAAAATTGTTAAGAAGATTAAGAAACTTAAGGCTAAAAGGAAGATAATCAAACAGAAGATTAAGAAGAAGATTATTGCGAAGAGGGCTAGGAAAGCTTTTAAAATTTCTGATAAAAAAGATGTTAAAGGGAAAAAAGGAATTCTTAGTTTGATTAAAAAGAAAGTCGGTTTTAGATAACAATTTTTTTTCTTAGAAAGAAACCCTAGTTGAGCAAGCTCAACGGGGCACAGTTGACGAGTCAACTTGTGAAACATTGTATTTAAACGCTAAAATTCCACCATTCTTTGAATGGTGGTTTGATACGCAAACCACAACCAATAAGAGTGAAATTTGGCGTGCTCAAGAACAAGTATGATGCTTAGGCATCATACCCTTGGTCTATGACCAAGGGTTCTTGACAAAAGAACTAAGAATGTCATTCAAAAAAGAAAGATAATAAAAAAAGAAAATAAAAAATTAAAAGAAAAAAAGGATTATTTCTTAACCAAAGAAATTATTCTTTTAATCCTGTAAATCCCAGCACAAGAACTAATAATCCTACTAGGACTACTCCGATTAGGATACTGCCCTGGATTACATCAAGAACTGCTTGTTTCCATCCTGAGTAGTTCATTGCAACCCATACAGGAATTAATATCAAGATTAATCCTACAACGATTTTTAAAAAGTTTTTTGCAACATCTGCCATTTTTTAACCCCCTGTTAGTTTTTGGTTGATTTTGATAATAAGGCAAGATTTATATAGGTTTTGCATGATGTTTCAGTCGCTCGTTAGTTACGCTTAGAGTATATATGTCTTAGAATGAAATAAATTCCTCCGAATATAATCAGTGTGCTTATAGTGTCTATGAAAAATTCGACCTTATTCATTTTAAATGGATAATTTCCAGTCAAGAACAGGATTGTTGAGACTATAAGAATTATTATAACAACCCTCAAGAGAGTTTTATAATTTTGAAACACCTTTTGTTTATTATTGGTTTTCATCGGTTATCAATATCCTTCTTTTATTTAAATACCTTTCCCTAAGTTTTTATTTTTATTTTTATACACTGTGAGGAAAGTTTATATATTTCATAAGATTCTTTCTATTATGCATCATCAGTTTAACATACATCTGCCTAATTTTGGGTTAAAAAGAGAGCTGAGTGAGATTTATTTTGCAATTGTTCTAAGGGCGATTGCATTGTCTATGCTTGGATTGTTTATTCCTTTGTATTTGTTTAAAGAGATAAATTTGGGATTAACGAATATTGTTTATTATTATCTGCTTTGGGCTGTTGTTTTTGCTGTTACCAGCTTTATTGCGATGAAGTTTGCCTGCAAATATGGGTTTAAGCATTGCATATTTGTTAGTGCTCCTCTAGATATACTTGCTCTTGGATTATTTTATCTTCTTGGGAAGGGTTATTTTCCTTTTTGGGTTCCTGCTATTTTTGTGGGGATTGCAAATGCTTTTTTTTGGTCAGGGTTTCATGTTAACTTTGCCAAGTCAAGTGATAAAGTGAAGAGAGGGAGAGAGGTTGGTTTTATGTATGCTTTGATTGCTCTGTTTGCTGTTCTTGGTCCTTTTGTCGGGAGCGTGATATTAACTAACTTTGGATTTTATGCTTTGTTTGGGGTTGTTTCTGTTTTATTATTGATTGGGGTGTTTCCATTGATATTATCTGAAGATGGGCATGATGAGATTAATTTTAGGTTTAAAGACGTACTTAGAGTTTTTAATTTTAGAGATATGTTCGCTTTTATCGGGGTAGGGATGAGATATATGATAATCTTGGTGTTTTGGCCTTTGTTTGTTTTTCTTACTTTGGGGACTTATTTATCTTTGGGGATTATTGCCACTATTTCTACTTTGATTGGCGCCGTGTTTACTTTTTTTGTTGGAAAAATTTGCGATAAGTATGATAAAAGAGTTTTAACAAGAATCGGGGCTTTTATTCATGGGATTGTTTTCTTTTTTAGGGGGACTGTTGTTGGTTTTATTAGTGTGTTGTTTGTTGATACCCTCTCTGCTCTATCCGGGACTTTGGGGGATGTTGCTACCGATGCGAGGTTTTATGATAAGGCGAATGAGATTAGCAGGCCAGCGTATGTTGTTTTTAGAGAATGCAGTTTAACTATTGGAAGAGTTTTAGTTTTATTATGTATATTGATTACAGGGGCTATCGCTTCGAGCTTTATTCTTGGGGGATTGGGAAGTTTGCTTTGGATGCTGTACTAACAATGGTGCCAGCATCCCGCGAATCAACCCTCGGCAGCCACAGCATCGATTTTATATTTCTTTAGGTTTTAGAGATTTGCATGGGAGAACAGAGCCCTTTTCAAAGAGATTTTGCAGAACTTAGAAGACTGGCTGGTTTGCATAATAGGAGTTTTGGAGTGGTGTTTAGGACTTATATGGATGCCAGATTGGAGTTTGATAAAGGAAGAAGCTTGGAAAGTGATTTGAGGGAGACTACTATAGATTTTACAAACAGAGACAGAGAGAGAAGAGAGTATCAGTTCAGGGTTGTGAGGGAGTATTTGGAGGGGGGAAGATTGATTAGAGGATAGGCTTTTAATTTTTTCCTTGCAATAGTAACCTATGGAAGAGCAAAAAGATTATCAAGGGCTGCTTGAAAAGTTACAGAAACTTGAAGAAGAAGTCAAAACTCAGAAAGAGCTATTAAGAGATTTATATAAAGATTCTAATAAGATAGAAAGAAGGGATTATAAAGGAAACCCCCTTCAATTGTTTAAGCACTCTTTGGAGGAGATTGCAAGAGAAGCTGGAGTTGATGCAGAAAAACTCGGAGATTATGCAAGATCCGGATTTGCTCCTTGTTTATTAGGCGCGAATAATGAACCTAGGTTTAGAAAAAATGAGATTCTTAATTGGATTAAAGATAATATGTTTCGAGAGGTGATTGGAAGGAGTTTACCTGCACGCCCTAATGTGTTTATTTTTACTAATGAAGCTCCTAAAGGGGTTCCTATTCCAAGGGAGCTTGATACAATAGAAGGATTAGCCGAGTATGCGCATTACCAATTCCCACCATGTATTTATTTTTTAGTTAGAGATAATAAGGTGGTATATGTAGGTCAATCAGTGAGCCTTCCAGTAAGGATCCAAACTCATTTAACTACTGAAAGAAAAGATTTCAATAGGGTTCTTTATTTACCTGTTCCAATGTATCAATTGAATGAAGCAGAAAATGAGTATATCCGGGCATTAAGACCCGAATATAACATGGCTGGTAAAAAACCCATTGGAGAATTGCTAGAAGAAATGATGTAATGGCCGTTTTTGGGGATTACTGTAGTGATTGCTTTGATTATTGGGGTGTTTACAGGCTTTGTGTTTAGGGATATGGATTAATAAAGAGAAGATTAAGAGGCATCAATATGTTGGAGCTGGTTTAGCTCTTGGAGCTAGCTTTCTATTGGCTTTTGTTGTTTGATACGCTATTTTCAGATTAGTTTTAATTAGTTACTTTTAAGTGGTTATAAAACGAAAAGTTTATAAGAATTGTAATCTGGATGATTTGCATGAAATATAGACTGCAAAGAAATACTGAAGGAAAAGATTTTAGAGAGAAGTTTATGCATCTAGGAGTAAGAGATGGTGATAGTCCTGTAATTAAGATTATTTATTATGAGGAAAATGATGGAGAAGATTCTCCGGTTGTTATTCTTGGGCGAGTTGTAATAAGTGCTTATAGGGATGAAGAAGGTGTTTGCGTTGATGTTAGAAAAATAGAAAACTCTAATTTAATTGAGGTTATAAAACGTAACTTCCCTAATGCAAGAGAGATTAAGTTGAATACTGCTTTTTCTTAAGCTAAAATTCTATGGCGGGTGGTTTAGATTATGTGAAAGCTAAGTAAAGGAAAAGGTTTTTAAAGGCTCTATTTCTGACAATGAATAGAGATGTAGGATACTCCGAAAGGACCCTGAATACTGAATATGGGATATGCAAAATACTTAAAACAATTGTACCAGGATAAGCCTGAAGAGATAATTAAAATTCTAAGGAAGAAAGCTATTGAGTGGAGAAAATCAAATGCGGTTGTCAGGATTGAAAGACCTACAAGATTGGACAGGGCAAGAGCTCTTGGATATAAAGCTAAAAAAGGATATATTGCTGTCAGAGTAAGATTGTTAAGAAGCAAAAGACAAAGGCCTATGATTAGAAAAGGACGCAGGAGTAAACATAAACGAAGAAAAGAGATTATTGGCAAGAGTTATCAATGGATTGCTGAAGAAAGGGCAAATGACAGATATGTGAATTGTGAAGTTCTTGGGAGCTATTTATTGTTTAAAGATGGAAAAAATATTTTCTTTGAAATTATTTTGGGGGAGAGAGAAATATTGAAAACTTATCCTGGAATGGAATGGATTACTGACAACGTTGGAAGAGTATATAGAGGTTTGACTTCTGCTGGAAGAAAATCAAGAGGATTACTTGGCAAGGGCAAGGGGCATGAGAAGAACAGGCCAAGTTTAAGAGCTCATCAGAGAAGAGGGAAAAATTAAGTGAGATTGAAATGCAAGGGCATGCAGTAAAATCATTGCAGAAATATATAGAAATACCTTTGCACTTAAATGGAGTTTCTGGATTGATGGAAAAAGCTCGACGATCAGAAGAGGGATTTGTGAGTTTAGAAGATTTAAAAGTTCTTTCTATGGAAACCTTTGGCGAGGAAATTTTTCATATTTTCCTTATTGATCGTGCAAATATTTTGAGGAGAATGCAAAAATTTAAAGATTCACATAAACTTGCTGAGTTTTATGTTCTTAACCTTGTCGAAGGAGAATATTACCTCGGTGATCGAGTTGAGAAGGAGATTGAACATTTATAATATGATTACAATACAAGAAGTTAAAGATTTATTGGATAAAAGCGAGAATCCATTGATATTTTTTGATGATGACCCCGATGGACTTTGCAGTTATATGCTGATGATGAAGTATTTGAAAAGAGGCAATGGAATAATTGTCAAGAATTCTCCTACCTTGGATGTTGGATATATTACAATTGTGAGGCAATATGCTCCTGACCTGGTTGTTGTTTTGGACAAGCCAAAAATGAGCCAGGATTTTATTGATAAGGTAAATTGCCCATTACTATGGATTGACCATCATCCTTTGAATGATGTTAAAGGGGTAAAGTATTTTAATCCTAAATTTTTGGATGAAAAGGATAATAGACCGACTACTTACTGGTGCTGGAAAATTGTTGATGGTGAGAAATGGATTGCTTTGCTTGGGATAATCTCTGACTGGAGCTTGGAGAGTTTTAAAGAGCTTAGCAAAGATTACAAAGAACTTTTTGAAGGTGTTGAAATAAAAAACCCTGACGATGCTATGTTTGATACTGAGTTTGGAAAACTTATTAGAATTGTTTCTTTTGGTTTAAAAGGAAGCGTTAAAGAAAGTTATGCTTTTGTTCAATTGATGATGAAGATTGATGATCCTAGAGAGATTCTCCAACAGAACACTGAGAATGGGAAAAAAGTTTATGAGAGATTTGATAAAAGATGGAAGAGATATGAACTATTGTATGATAAGGCTATTCAAATGAAAGACGATGAAAAGATTGTTTTTACGTATGTGGATGACAAGTATAGTTTTACTTCTGACCTGGCTAATGATTTATTGCACAGGACTAAAGCGAAGTTTATTTTTGTTGGAAGAGAAGATAAAGGAGAGATTAAGGCCAGTGCAAGGAACAGAGAGAAGGGGGTTAATATGCATAAAGCTGTTCAGAAGGCTCTTGATGGGCTGAATGGATATGGGGGCGGGCATGACCATGCTATTGGATGCTGTGTGAAGATGAGTGATTTTCCTGAATTTATTGAGAGATTTAAGAAATTGGTTTAGTTTTTTTAGATATTTGGTTTTCAATTGACTGATGATGGAGAGATTAGGAAGATTTATATACCTATAGGGACCTATAGGTTGGGAGCAAAATGAACATCACAACAATTCAAGTTTATGAAGATACGAAGAAAATGCTTGACAAAATTAAGCAATATCCTAGAGAGAGTTATGACAATGTGATAAAGAGAGTTTTTCAGAGTATTCCTTCTAAGCAGCTGCCAACTATGGAAGAAATGTTTAAAAGAGGAGACGATATTCATAAAGGGAAAAAAGTTTCAACACAAAAAGTAGTTGAACTTAGTCATGCGTTAAGGATAAAAAGATGACTCTTTTCGTTGATACAAATGTATTAATCAAAGCTTTTACAGACAATGAAGATAGAGGAAAGTGCAGGAATGTTCTGAGGGAAGAGTTTGTTACAAACACTCTTTGCCTGGTTGAAGCTGAGCATGCTATTTCCATAATTACTGCTGATAAGCAATATGCATCTGATTGCATGAAGAGTTTGTTCAAGAGTTCTGGGGTTATTGTCCCTCTCGATAAAGAACTCTTATTTCAAAGTTCCAGATTGTTAAAACATTCTAAACTGAATAAGCTAAATCGTTTTGATTTAATTCATTATTCTACTGCATTAATTAACGGCTGCACTGAAATTATTTCTTATGATAAACATTTTGATGGTTTGCCTCTTAAAAGAACTGAGCCTTAGATTGTTGTTTGAATAATTACTTTTTCAACAATTTCAAATAACAAAGGTAAATTATCGTTGATAAAATTAATCCTGCCAAGACATCAAGGATAACGTGCTGTTTCGTGAATAATGTTGAAATTATGATTAAGAAAGAAGTGATGAATATTGGGATTGTGTATTTTGGCTTTTTATCTCTGACTATGAGGAATGTTAAAAATGCAGATGCTACATGATGGCTTGGGAATGCATTCCATTGCGTATCTAGGTAGGTTCTTATGAATATTAAGATTTGAGAGAAGATGTCATGGGTTGTTAATTGTGCATGTACTATTGCTACAGGAATAGCTATAAAAAATATTGAGCTGATTAGCAACTGGATGATAAATGCTTTGAAGATTGATTTTAAATCTGATTCTGATTCTGCTATGAGAAATGCGACTAAGGGGAAAATATAAGCCAGAAGATAGAAGATGACGAATACCGGGATTATTTTTGCTGAATTGTCCAATGAGGTTGAAAAGTTTAATGAGATGTAATGAGGGAGTCTTGCTACAATAGAATAGATTACTGCAAATATAATTGCGAGGAGAACCCCGTAATAGAGCTTTCTTTTTATGGTTACCATAGATTTTCTAAGAGGGAAAAATTTATAAGAGCTTTTTTTTGCAATAGCCAGATGCCTTTGGAGAGAAAATTGGAAGAAGAGAGATGGCAGGAAGTATCTTTAGGCAAGGATGGCAAAAAAGAGAAAGAAGAAGAGGAAAAGAAAAGATTAAAGCAGATTGCTGAGAACAAAGCAAGGCATGAAAAATTTCTTAGACAGGAAGCGATATTGAACAGGGCTTGTGATTATGTCTTTGATGGATTGAGAATTTATCTTAGTTTTCAAATACTTTTTCTTGGATTGGAGATGTATGGGTCTCGATATGAGGGATTTAGAGAGTGGAACAGAGATGTGTTTGAGAAGACATATCCTTTTGAGGCAAAATTCTTCGGATTTCCTGGATACTGGGCAGGGATTAAGATATTTGATTCTCAGTATGAAAACAGAAACAATATAAACAATAAAAGAAGATAAACCTTGATGAGAAAATTAGTCCTTTTTTTATTATTTTTTTTATTGGCTATTAGCATTGTTAATGCGCAAGATGTTGGGAATTATTCCAGCTTGAAGATTCAGATTGATTTGAATTCTGGAATTGCTATTGACAGCAAGGGAGAGGTTAAAAGCCTTGAAACTAAATTAAGTTTTTATCCTAAAGATGATGACACTCAGAAAATAACTTTGAGGGAATTGAAAGCTGCTCCTGAAGCTGAGATTTCTGAAAAAGACAATGAATTGATTTATTCTTGGAAGAAAGGAGTTAGCGGGAACATAGAGATTAAGAATTTGTTTCTTGTTGACAATAAGATAAATTTTAAAAAGATTAATGGGAAGATTGCGTTTCCTTTGAAAGATGATAATAGCGAGAAAGAATATTTGCAGAGCACTAACCTGATTATTGTTGATGAGAAGATAAGGAAGAAAGCTGGGGAACTGGCTGAAGGGAAAGATGATGAGTATGAAGTTGCTTTTGCTGTAGGGAATTGGGTTAGAGAGAATATTAATTACAGCCTTGATAGTCTTACTGAAGAAGCTACCCAGAATTCTGTCTGGGTTTTGGAGAATAAGGAAGGTGTTTGCGATGAATTAACTGTGCTGTATATTGCGATGATGAGAAGTTTGGGGATTCCTGCGAAGTTCGTTTCAGGAACAAGCTACACGAATATAGGGAATACTTTTGGGAATCATGCATGGGCTGAATTGTATTTCCCAGGATATGGATGGGTTGCTTTTGATGTTACTTATGGGCAATTAGGATGGGTTGATGCCGGGCATGTAAAAATGGATGAAAGTTTTGATGCCAGGAAATCCAGCATCAGTTATGCGTGGAGAACTTCTGGAGGGGATGTTAAGCCTGGAAAACTTGATGTTAAAGCGAATATTGTTGAGTTTGGAGGTAAAAGAGATGAAAAAATTGGATTGAATGTTGAGATTTTGAATAATAAGGTTAAGGGGGATAGTTATGTTCCTGTTAAGGTTGAAGTTGAGAATAAACAAGATTATTATTTGCCTGTTAATCTGTATTTGGTGAGAGGACCAAAAATTATTGAGGATAATGAGAGGATTGTTTTATTGAAACCCAGAGAAAAGAGAAATGTGTTTTTTTTGATTGATGTTCCCGGGGATTTGAAACAGAATGTTATGTACACTTCTGAGATTAAGGTTAAGACGAGCACTGAGGATTATGATGAAGATGTATTGGAATATTCTGGGGTATATGATTTTGGTTTGAATAAGAAAGAAGCTGAAGATAAGATTGGTGAATTGTCTAAAGAAGAGGTTAAGAGTTATTCTAAAGATGTTGAGATAAAATGTTCTTCTGGAAAAGATGTTTATTATGTATATGAGCTTTCTGGGAATATAACTTGCGAGATAAGAAATATTGGGAATAAGAATCTTGATAATTTGCATACTTGTTTTTTGGATGATTGTAGGAATATTGATTTAACTGTTGCTGAGAAGAAGGAATTATTGTTTATCTTTAATATTAGCAAGGCTAAAAATGAGTTACAGGTTATAGTTGCTGGTGATGGGATTACTAGGAATGTGTATGCACCTGTTAAAATATTGGAGAGGCCTGGAATTAAGGTTACTGGTTTGAGTTATCCTAAAACTATTAATTATAATGATGAGGGGAAAATTAATTTTGTTTTGAGCTCAAGGGATGAGATTGAGAATTTGAAGATACTTATTGATGGTCAGGAGGTTTTTACTATTGAAAAATTTGTTAATGTCAATGAGTTTAATGTTCCTTTTCAAGGAGATTTTTTTCTTGGAAAAGAAAAGAAATTGAAAGTTACTTACGAAGATAGGAATGAGGCTGTTTACGAGTATTCTGAGGATTTGGATATTACTATTGAGGATGTTCCATGGTATGCGAGGATTTTAAATTTTTTTAAGGGGATTGGTGGTTAATACGATTTGCCAAATAATGCTCTGCAGGTTGCCGGCTTATTGCAGAACGGACAATTGCCAGAAATGTTTTTTTGATAATCAAAAGGAATGTTGATTGATTTTATTCCATTGATTTCTTTTATTTTTTCTTCGCATTCTAGAGTGTTGCACCAAGGGGTTAAAGCAAGCTTTTTGTCCTCTATTGCAGATAATAGGTCTTGCTTTGTTCTTGTTTCTCTTATTGAATGTTTTAGGATTAACTGGGCTTTTTCAAACATATCTTCCTGCATTTGGTCAAGAGAAGATTGAACTGCTTTTTCTATTATTGCTAATTTGACAGGTGTTTTTTGCTTATTATGCCTTGTTATAATTACTGCCTGCTTATTCTCCAGGTCTTTTGGGCCTATTTCAATTCTTATTGGAATTCCTTTTAATTCCCACTCTGAGAATTTCCACCCTGCAGAATATTCTGTTCTTAGGTCTAGGATTGGATTGAATTTTTTTAAGCTTTCTTCTAGCTTTTTAGCCTCTTTTAATACTTGTTCGTCTTTTTCAAATGCTATCGGGATTATGACTACTTGGTTTTCAGCAACTGATGGTGGTAGAACGAGTCCTGAGTCATCTGAGTGCATTAACACCATGATACCTATTAACCTAGTTGAGATTCCCCATGAATTTTGATGGGCAAATTGCTTTTTTTCTTGTTTATCCAGAAAGGTGATGCCAAATGCTTTTGAGAAGTTTGTTCCTAGATAATGCGATGTGCCTGCCTGGATTGCTTTTCCATTTGGAAGAATCGTTTCTATTGATGTTGTAAATTCTGCTCCTGCGAATTTTTCTTTTTCTGATTTTTTCCCTTTGATAACGGGGATTGCTAAGAGTTTTTCACAGATTAATGAATATTCGTTTAAAATGTCCAAGACTTCAGCTTCTGCTTCTTCTTTTGTTGCGAATACAGTGTGACCTTCCTGCCATAGGAATTCTCTTGAGCGTAGAAATGGCTGCGGATGTTTGAATTCCCATCTAACAACATTATTCCACTGGTTGAGTTTTAAAGGCAAATCGCGATGAGAGCGAATCCATTTACTATAGCTATCGTACATGATAGTTTCTGAAGTTGGTCTGATTGCTAACCTTTCATCTAATTTTGTTGAACCTGCTTGGGTAACGTAGGCAACTTCTGGCTCGAAACCTGCTATATGTTGCTGCTCGCGTTTTAATAACGATTCTGGGATGAGTAATGGGAAATAACAATTTTTTACGCCTTTCTTCTTAATCTTTTTATCAAACTCTTTTTGGATTTTCTCCCAGATTTGATATGATAAAGGTTTTAATACATAACAACCAGAGACTCCTGAATAATCAATTAAGCCTGACTTGATTACAACTTGCGTGTACCATTCAGAAACATCCTGGTCTTTTTTCATTGTTATTCCCTGGTCTTTTGCCATGATTGTTGATTGGTTGGTTTCTATTTAAATTTTTGGAATGAGCCCGGGAGGATTTGAACCCCCCTCTTCCGGTTTCTTCTTCACAGCCGAAGCCGAAAATTCTATCCAGGCTAAACTACGGGCCCCTAGACAACCTTTTTTCTTTTAGGAAAAGAAAAAACTTTGTATCCATAAAAGAAAACAAAGTATCCTGTATCCCCAAAACGTCGATGACATTTAATACATCCCTCTAAAAACTTAAAGGGGTCTTGCATTTCTCAAAAGAAATTTTTGAGTATTTTTATACTAAAGATAGAGATGGGTTCTTTTAAATTACTTTCTTTTTAGTTCAAGGTTCATGGAACTTGAACTACTGTTCAACTTTCGTTGAACATTTCCTGAAGGTTTTTCTTTTTTAAAGAAAAAGGTTCATTTATAAACTTCTTTGTTTTGCTCTTTTTTATGGAAAGAGAGCTTGAAGGGAAGGATTGGGTAACTCATACTTTTCTTGGATTCCTACCAGAGCAGGAGTTTTTGGAGAGAACTGTTCCAGGTTATAATCCTAGAAGTGGGGTAAATTTAAGTGCTGCTGCTGAGATTGTTGCTTGCGGTGCTTTTGCTTATTTTCATCCTGATTATGCTATACTTGCTACTTTGGATGCTTTACTTGCTGGAACAAGAATTAATACATCTGGAAAGAGAAGAGGGGTTTATGCTTTAGAGCTTCCTTATGAGGCTTTAAAATTTGTTGGACAATCGGTTGCTTCTCATGTTACTAAAAGAAAAAATTACTCATAATTTTGGAGGATTCTTTAAGATTATTACTGCTAATTTTATTGCCTGCTGAATATCATCATAATGAGCAACACCTATTGATGTGTGAATATTCCTTACAGCTACACCGAAAATTGTTGATGGAACCCCCCCTCCTGAAAGCATGATGTTTGTTGCGTCTGTTGTTCCATAATCAAGAACCTCCAAGTTTAGATTTATTTTATGCTTTTTTGCCAATGCTTTGATATGGTCGTCTATTTTTGGGTTGGCTATTATTTCAGAATCTTTTACTGTAAGATATGGACCTGTGCCTAATCTAGGACCTCGCTGAATATCTGAGTCTGTTGCTACTGTAACGTCAACTGCTATTCCCCAATCAGGGCTTATTTCGTAGACAGATGTTTTTGCACCGTATAATCCTATTTCTTCTTGAACCGTGAATACGTAGTAGATATCTAAACCTCTGTAATTTTTTAATTTTTCAGCAATCTTGATTAACAGGTAACAGCCAATCCTGTCGTCCAATGCTTTGCCTGAGATGATTTCTTTTTTTCCTAAATGCCTGAACCTGTGGTCTGGAACAATATAAGTGCCTATATCAATCCCTTTTTTTGCTAATTCTTTCTTTGTTAATCCTGTATCCACGTAAAGGAATTCTACTTTTGGAGGATTTTTTATTTCTGAATCATCATGGATTTCACCCATTGTGACTACTCCATTGCAGATTGATGTTCCGTCTTGTCTTATGAGTTTTACTGCCTGGCCTACAAGAGTTATTGGTTCAATTCCTCCGATTAAAGAGATTCTTATGAACCCATTGTCATCTATGCGTTTTATCATTAAGCCTATTTCATCCATATGGGCTGCAAGCATTACTGTTTTTCCTTTACCTTTTTTATGGGCAACAAGATTTCCTAGTTTGTTGATTCTTACTTCGTCAACATAAGGTTTTATTTTTTTCTCTATTAATTTTCTTACATTGCTTTCATTTCCAGAAGGACCGAATATATTGCTTAATTTTTCAAGAAGTTTAATTTCGTATCACCTTGATTTTGTTAATGTTGAAGTTTATTTAAATGTTTGTGTTAATGCGTTCTTTTTATTTTTAAGGTTAGGGCTTCTTCTTTATGAGAGTTAACATATAAGAGGAATCTTTTTGCTGCCACCATTGCGTATCCCCAGAGTAGAGGGAGCCAGAGGGGCATTACTCCAAGAAGAGTATGTCTTTGGAAGATTTCAACTCCTGTCATTACAAAGATGTATTCAAAGAAGGTTATGATTATTGCTGAAGAGATGAAAATAGTTATTTCTTTTCTTTCTCTTTTTGCTAGGAATAAGAGTATTATGGCAACTGCGTAAATCCCGGTTAAAATGTAATCATTCCAGAATATGGGAATGAGGGCTATCATTAAAATAGTGGGGAGAAATTCTATGATTGACTTTTTGATTACTTGTTGAGTGTCCATACTATCCTTTGATGTCTGTTGACCTGTATTTTCCACCGTGTTTGTAGAGTTTAAATCGGCCTTTTGCTCTCTTGTCGTTCTTTGATTTTCTTCTGTCTGGGTCTGATGACATCTTGATGAGAAACTTCTCTGGAATTTAAGCTTTTCCCATACACCACAATAAGATGGCCTTTTCAATGTGCAATCTGTTTTCGGCCTGATCGTAGATGATTGCTTGCTGAGAATCCATAACATCATCTGTAACTTCCATACCTCTTTGAGCAGGAAGGCAATGCATGAATAAAGCGTTCTTCAATAATTGCTTTGTAACCTGGTATGGATGTAATATTTGCTTTCTTGATTCGTATTCTGATTCTGGGATGTGATAAGAGAACCAGGAATCTGTGTAAAGAATATCTCCTTTTGTGTCTTGAGGATTATGTGATAAAGAATACTTGCCTGAAACTTTTGGCTCCATTTGTTTTGGGCAGATAATTTGAAGTTTGATGTTGAGTTTATCGCAAGCAAAGATTAAAGAGTTTGTTACATTGTTGTTTGAATCACCGATGTAGGTTATTGTTATGTTTTCTAATTTCTTTTTATGCTCTTTTATTGTTAGCAGGTCTCCAAGAACCTGGCATGGATGCTCAAAATTGTCTAAGCCTGAAATAACGGGAACTGAGGCATGGTTGATTACAGGGATGTTTGAGTATTTTGATAATTCTTCCATTTCTTTGTGCTCAAATAAACGAGCCATGATAATGTTTACGTAGCGTGACATGACTCTTGCTGCATCTTTAATAGACTCTTTCTTTCCTAGAACAGAATCTGACATTGAATAATAGATTGGATGTCCTCCTAATTGATACATGGCAACTTCAAAAGATAAATGGGTTCTTAAAGAAGGCTTGGCAAACATCATCAATAATGACTGGCCTTTTAATTTATTGCTATAACGGGAGGGATATTTTTTTATTTTTGATGCCAAGTTGATTATTGCGAGAATTTCTTCTTTTGAGAGGTCTTTTAATGAGATTAGGCTTCTGGATTTTTTCTTTTTCCTGGTTATTGAAAGAATTCTTTTCATACTAACTTGTCAATTGCTTTGAATACTGGCAGCATGTCGTTTTCATCCATATCGTAGCTTGTGTAGATCATTTTTTTCTTTATTTTCATTAACTTCCCTATGTCTCCCGGGGTGGAGTCTATGATTAAATCGCACGGAGTTTTGTTGATTGACTTTTCAAGCTCTTTTAATTGTTGTTTGCTATAGCCCATTGCAGGGATTGCATCTTTTAGATGAGGGAACTTTTCAAATGTGTCTTTTATTGAGCCGACTGCAAAAGGTCGGGGGTCAACAATGGATTTTGCATTGTATTTTATTGCAGCTGCTGTTCCTACTCCTGTTGGCATTCCACCATGGGTTAGGGTTGGGCCGTCTCCTACGATAAGGACATTTTTCCCCTGGATTAATTCTGGCTCCTGAACTAAGACAAGAGATTTTACCCTTATTATTTTGGCATTTTTATTAACCAATCTTGTGTTTTCTTCAACAACTTTCATTTGAGGCTCATCTACACCGTACATTTGGTTGACTATAACCATGTCAGCGAGCCTTAAGTTAACTTCTCCAGGATAATAGCTTAAACCATGTCCGGGTCTTCTTGGGTCTACTAATACTAAATGCAGATTTGGTTTGATGAATGGGAAATCGTTATTCCCTCCATCCCATAAAATAACATCGGCCTCTTTTTCAGCTTCTTCCATTATTTTTTGATAGTTTACTCCTGCGAATACAGGGATATTTTGCCTTAAGTGATGTTCGTATTCCTCTCTTTCTTCTAAAGTGCAATTGGCTTTGTCTAGGTCTTCATATGTGTAGAACTTTTGAACTTCCTGCTTTTTTAGGTCTCCGTATGGCATTGGATGCCTTATGACCACGACTTTATGGCCTTTTCTTTTTAAATACAAAGCAATTTTTCTTGTTACTCTTGATTTTCCACAGCCTGTTCTTACTGCGCACACTGAGATTACAGGGAGTTTTGATTTCAATTGGGTATCTCTTGGACCTAATAGTCCGAAATTAGCTCCATTAGCCAGGACTATTGAGGCTTTGTCTCCTACCTCTTGATGTGATAAATCTGAGTAGCATAAATATGCGTAATCTATTTTTAGGTTTTGAATAACTTTTGGGAGTTCTGTTTCTAAGAAGATTGGGATGTCTGATTTGTATCTTGGTCCTGCTAATTCTTTTGGGAATTTTCTTTTGTCTATTCCTGGAATTTGTTCTGCTGTGAATCCCATTACTCTGAATGCTGGATTATCTCTAAAGTATGCAAGGAAATTGTGAAAATCTCTTCCACCTGCTCCTAATATGAGAACTCTTAATTCTTGTTCTTCTATGTTTACCACCTCTACTCTTTTGAATATTTTATGAGTATATTAATCTTTTGTAATTATTGTTCCTGCTTTGCCTTGTAATGCTTTATCTAGAGTTTTGAAATCTGTGATGATGACTTTTCCTTTTTTGTTTTTTTCTAAGAACTGGATTGCTGATTGAATTTTTGGGCCCATGCTTCCTGGGGGAAACTGGGATTCTTTGTAGTACTGCTTGATTTCTTTTAGGTTTACTTTTGATAAGGCTTGCTGATTTGGTTTGTTGAAATTTATATAAACCTGAGGGATGTTTGTTAATAAGATTAGGTAATTAGCTTTGATTGAGATTGCGAGGCAGGAAGATGCTAGGTCTTTATCGATAACAGCTTCTATACCTTTTAATTTTCCATTTTCCTGGATAACTGGGATTCCTCCTCCGCCTGCTGCTATTGCAATATTATGGTTTTTGACTAAAGAAAGGATTGCTGTTGATTCTAAAATTTTTAATGGCTGAGGGGAGGGAACAACTCTTCTATATCCTCGGTTGCCGTCTTGCTTGATTGTGAATCCTTTTTCTGATAATTCATGGGCATGAAATTGATTATAAAAAGGGCCTATGAACTTTGTTGGGTTTTTGAATGCAGGGTCTTTTTTTGAGACAAGAACTTGGGTTAAGATGCTGATGACTGGAGCTTTTTTGTTATAATTGCGAAGAGTTTGTTCTATGATATAGCCTATTTCTCCCTGGGATTCTGCAACGCAAACTTCTAAAGGAACTCGATATGCAACCCCTGCTGCTGATTCTACTTGGAGTAAGATGTTGCCTACCTGGGGGCCGTTGCCGTGGGTTATTATTATGTTGTTGTTCTTTGCTAGGTTTAGAATATCTTTGACAACTTCTGATGCGTTTTTAAATTGGATTTCTAAAGAAGGTTTATCTGTGTCTTTAATTAAGGCATTACCACCTAATGCTAGAACGATTAATTTGCGGGGCATGTTTGTTTAAGATTTATTAAAGTATATAAAATATCTGCTTAGCTTAATTTATCATTTAAACTATTTAAGCTTGAATCTAAGTTGTCTAAATCTCCTGTTAAGTTCATTACTGTTGCTTTTGCCTGCTCATCTGTTTTGATTTTTGTTGCTTTATCTCCTACAATCCCACAGCTAGTTATTGTTAGTATCACTAAACTTAGTAAAATCAAGCAAATTATTATTTTACCTTCCTTTTTCATCTCATTCACCCCTCATAAAATTTCCAAATTCTTTTATTACATTTGCTATTGCTACTGGTTGTTGTTCAACCTTACAGCTTGTTGAGCACCCATCACCATCTCTGTTATTTCTGTCGTCACATTCTTCACCTAAGCTTGGGGCAATAGTTCCATCTCCGCAGAATCCTGCTTTTGCACTTACTGCTGGTCTTGCTGTTTGATAGTTATCTTGGTAACCTTGCTGATTGTTGAAATTATTTGGACCTGTGTTTTGTGAGTATTGGTTATAACCTCCACCTTGGCCCATGCCTCCACCACTGCTTGGTTGATATTGTGAGTATTGCTGAGGGAATTCTCTTTGAGCAGGATTAAATCCTTTACTTTCAAATGCTCTGTCCCAAGAATTTTTTAACAGCTTGATACACTGTTCTTCTGTTAAGCCTTTGCATTGAGGTATTTTTTCTAAAGAGTTTGTTTCGATAGTCCATTTTGCACATTCTTCATTACTTAATTCAGCACCTTCACATTGTGATGGTCTTAATTCGCCAGAGTTTTGTTCGAATCTCCCTCTAGGCTGTGGGAATTCTGGACTTTGGAAGTCTTGAAATTCTCCTTCTTTAAACTCTCTTTGTTTTTCTTCTTCACCAAATCTTTGTTGATTCTGTTGAGCATTTCCTTTATTCTGGTCTTCACTTTGGATAAACTGCTTCATCATCTCACATGCTGCTGAGGGAGAGCATTCCACATCTTCTCTTAATAGTGATTGAGGACCATCAAAGAATTGATAGACTCCTGATGGAATCTTGAATGTAACTTCACCTTCGAATCCTGGAGGATTTACTATCATAACACATTTTCCATCATCCAAACCTTCTAATCTGACATTGACCCCTTTTTCTGGGCTGAACTTAAATGGCGCATCTTTTGAGAAATCTTGGCAGTTTTGGAATGCCTGGAAGACATCTTCACCTTCTTCTGGGAACTCATTTTCAAATTCCTGCTTTCCACTGCGCTGTTCAAATCTCTCTGTTGCTGCTCTCTTTGATTTTCCGCCTGTTAATAATATTACAGCAACATCTTTTATAATTGAATTAATCTTTTGAATGTCTTCTAAGACACTTATTCTTTCCTGTTCTTCGAATGAATCAGCATTCTCTGCTAATCCTGCTCTGATTTCATCTAATCTGTTCATTGCTCCTTCTAATTGTGAGGCTGCTGCTGCGAATGATGCTGCTTTTTCTTCATCACCTTTTTCTTGGTAGTATGATTGTAAGCTTGTTAGTTTATCATGAATGTTGTTGAATGTTTGAATGAGATTTTCCATCTCTAATGCTATTTTTAATAACTCAATCCCATTTAAGGGTTTTAAATCCTGGTTTATTCTTATCTGCTGCTGTCCTCCGACGCAATTAGGGCCTTGCTCATTAAATGTAAATTGACCACCTTGTCCTTCGCAACTTAGAGCCATGAATTTTATTTTTTCTTCCTCACTCCCTTGCCCTTGGGAGAATTCCTGCATGCAACTTGATATTTCACACCCATTTCTATCCCGGAAATGCTCAACTCTTCCTTGTGAGGATGTGCATTGTGTTTCTATCTGCTTTAATTGCTCTGGTCCTGGACATTGTCCTTGATTGAAAAATCCTCCTTGGCTTTGAGGGATGCATTCCCAAGCTGTAGTGCCTGGACGGATTATGAATTTCCCATTATGAACTCTGCAATCTTCTTCCCCTTTTCTTTTTTCTTCTTCATATCTTTTATCTTGTTCGCATTTGATAAACTGTCCGAATTCTCCTTGTTCTACATGACATCCTGGAGGAATATTTTGAAATTGCTGTCCTTGCCCTGGGCAGGGAACACATTCTTCCCCTTTCATGCATGCTCTATCTGAAGGGCATCTATTTTGAGGAGGTTGAGGGGGTTGTCCTGGTTGCTGTTGATAGGGTTGTTGTTTTTGCTGTTGATCTGGGCAAGGAACACATTCTTCTCCACTTCTGCAGGATTTGTCAGGAGGACAAGTATTTTGAGGCTGTTGATAGGGTTCTTTGATTGGTTCTTGGTAAGGCTGTTCTATGATTCCTCCTCCTTCTCCACCACCGCCTGATGATGGAGGAGTAACTGTATCTGTTGTTCCACTGTCAGAAGTTGGAGTAGGGCTTGTTGGTTCTGATGATGAACCTGAATCTGATGATGTTGAACCGGAATCGCTTGACGAGCCTGAATCTGATGGTGCTGGAGACTCTGAGCTAGAATCGCTTGATGAAGAACCTCCTCCCCCGCCGGATGCTGGTTCTGTTGCTGTTTCCTCGGCAATTGTAATTGGAGAGAATAATAGAATTAATATAAATAATAATGCAGCCAGCTTTTTCATTGATTTACCACCTCTGAGCCTTTTTCTTTCCCAAAGAAAAACCCTCGGGAAAAAGAAAGTGATTACGATGATAGTACTTACTTATTTATAAGTCTTTTCAGGGTTTTTACTACCTCTTGAGGGTTGGCTGTTTTGTTTGATAGCTGCATCACTTTTCCCATGATGAAGTTTAATGATTTTTGGTTGCCTGATTTATATTCCTGCACTGCTTCTGGTGATTGCTTGATTGCTTCTTTACACCAAGATTCTAATTTGCTATTATCAGATTTCATTAAGAGATTATTCCTGCGAATGTATTCTTCTGGGGAGAATGGAGATTCTTCCACTAACTTTCTTAATATTTCTTTAGCAGTGTTATCTGTTATTTGTTTTTTCTCGAATAGAGATAAGAGTTCGATAATATTTTGGGGTTTGATGTTTAGGTCTTCGATGCGTTTTTTTGTAATGTTGCACTGTTTAACAATGTCTCTTATAACCCATTTTGAGGCTATTTCTGCAGAGACTTTTTTTGAGACTTGTTCAAATAAATCTGCTAATTTTTTATTTTTTGACAGTACTTCTGCATCTGCTTTGTCTATTTTGTAGCTTTTCTGGAATCTTGATGATTTTTCTGTTGCCAGTTCTGGGATTTTTATTAAGGCAAGCTCTCCTTCGGAGAGGACGATTATAGGCAAATCAGGCTCGGCAATATAACCATAATCAGCTTCTGATTCTTTTGTTCTTTGTAAGAAAGTTGTTCTTGACTCTGAATTCCAACCTCTGGTTTCTTGCTGCTTTGCTGGCTGCTTTAATTGTCTATTGCCTTCGTATTCTAATGCTAATTCGATATCCTGCAATCCATTGACATTTTTTATTTCTACTTTTTCTCCTGTTGTTGAAATATTTAAATCCGCTTTTAGAGTTGCTTCTGATTTTTTATCATAGACCTCTAAGTATTCTAAGACAGTGATTAATTGCTTTAAGAATTCTCTTGCTTGTTTTGGAGATTCAATATCTGGTTCTGTTACAACTTCTATTAAAGGAATTCCTGACCTGTTATAGTCTATTAGACAATAATTTTCTTTATGAATCAATGCACCTGGGTCTTCTTCTAAATGAATCCTAGAGATTTTTATTCCTTGGAAATCTCCGTGGATTGCTAATGGCAATTCGTATTGAGAGATTTGGTAGTTTTTTGCTAAATCCGGGTAAAAATAAGATTTTCTTGAGAAGAAGTTTGTTTTGTTGATAATGCAATTTAATGCTTTTGCAACTTTTAGAGCTTTCCAGAGAGCCTCTTTGTTTAGTGATGGTTTGCTTCCTGGCTGACCTGTGCAGATTTCACAGCATCTTGTGTTTGGTTGCTCGTTTCCTTGTGTTGGGCAAGAGCAGAATGCTTTAGTTTTAGTATTAATCTGACAATGTATTTCTAAGCCTATTTTCATTTTCTTATCTCCTCTATGGAATTTAGAGAAATCCAAGCAGACATGCTGCCAAAGCCTTTTTTGTCTATGTTGAATGGTTGGATTTTTTTCGGATTTTTTAGATAAATTAACATACAATATTTTTTGTCCTTGTTCATGTTGAATGATGCTTCTGGATTTTGGAAAGCAATCGCTTTTCCATACTTTGTTATTATTTCTTTTACCTTCTTTGGATTTAAATCTTGAAATTGCAGTATTTTTTCTGCTGTTGCCAAAATACTTACAGGCTCGCCTGAATCTTTGAAATAGATTCTATCTCCTGCTTTGATTTTATCCCATGGTGCTCGTTTTTGTTTATACCAGCGAGATTCGATTTTCTTTTCTCCTGTAACTATCTTCTCTGTCAACTTCCAGGATTTTTTCATAATTGCGAGATGTTCCATTTAATTATCCTCGATTTTTTCTCCTATTGTGAAGAGTTTGTTTTCATTTAGATGATTGCTGATTATTTGCAACCCTATAGGCATTTTCTTTTGGAATCCTATGTTGACTGATAAATGTGGCAAGCCTGCTAAGTTTGGACCAACGGTTAAAATATCCATCATGTAATTTTGCATCGGTGTTAGTTTATTGACCTCGGAGAACTTTGGAGCGATGATGGGCATTGTTGGTGATAATAATAAGTCGTATTTTTTGAAAGCATTTTTGTATTCTTCAATTATTAAGGTTCTTACTTTCATTGCTTTTAAGTAATATTGGTCTCGGAATCCTGACATTCTTGCAAATGTTCCCAAGATAATCCTTCTTTTAGATTCTTTATTGAATGCTTTTGACCTGATTTTAGAAAAATATTCATCAAAATTTCCTTTGAGTTCTTCTTGCAGGCCATATCTAATTCCTGAGTATTTTGCCAGATTTGTTGATGCTTCTGACATTGCTATAATGTAATAAGTTGCTAGTGAGTATTTTTCTGTTAAAGGCAAAGAGATTAATTCGTATTTGATATTTTTTTCTTTTAAACTTTCTAGGATGATTGATTTTACTTCTTTATCAATGTTTAATGATTCTTTTATTATTGCTATTTTTTTAACTTCTTTGTTTTTGCTTATATCTTGGGTTAATGATGTTGAATCTTTCTTGTCATTGCCTTTGATGACATCTAGGATTGGTTGGATTTCTAAAGAAGATTTTGCCATTATACCAATTTTATCTAATGAGTTTGCGTAATCTATTAATCCATATCTTGAAATTAAACCATAAGTTGGTGTTAAACCAGAAACTCCGCAGAAAGATGATGGTGAGGAAATTGAACCTCCTGTGGATTCTGCTATTGATACGTGGGGGTGCTGGGTGATTGCTGTGAAACCGGCTGAACCGCCTGATGAACCGCCTGTAACTCTGTTTTTGTCTATTGGATTTTTTGGAGGGAGTCTGTCAATTGATATGTTTGTGTTGAAAGAACCAAATCCGAATTCATCTTGAGAGGTTTTTCCTATAATTATTGCACCTTCTTGTATTAATTTATCAATTACTGTTGCGTTAAAAAATGGCTTGTAACCTTTTAAGATATAGCTTCCTGCTGTGGATTCTACACCTTTTACGCAGATGCAATCTTTGATTGAGACTGGCAAACCTGCGAGTTTTCCTTTTGGCTGTTTTTCTTGGGCTTCTGCTAATTCTAAAGCAAGTTCTTCTGAGAATGTGTTGAAGTATCTATATTCCTTGTTGGTTTCTTTTGCTTCTTTGAGAATTGCTTTGATTGTTTTTACTGGAGAGATTTCTTTATTTTGAACTTTTTTAATGTATTCCTGGATTTGCATATAAGGGTTCCCAGCGGTTCCCTTATCAACCCAAGGCAACCACTCTTCTTACTAGGAAAACAATAGAATTTAAATATCCTTTTATTATTCATAAATTATGAGTAAAAGAGGGTTGATTGTTCTTTTAGTTTTTGCAGTACTGTTTATCTCCGGATGTCAGCAATACTTTGGGGATAAAGTAAGAGGGGTTGATGTTGGTAAATCAGGTTCGATTGGAGATTTCAATGGCGTGTATTCTCTGAGGATGTTTTTTATTTCCAATGGCTGGAAGGATGGCTTTGTTTACTTTTAAGAATCATATTTTAATTCCATGTTGTATTGCTTCTCTGACAATTGAAACTTGTTTCTTTAATTTATTAAACTCTTGAGGAGTATAGCAAAGAAAATCTACAGGGTAATCAAGATTCCATTTAACATAAAACTTTGGAGCCCTTTCAAGATGTCCTTTTCCTTTGAATTTTTTTGAAACCAGAATTACATCAATATCGCTGTATTTATGCGGCTTTCCTGATGCTCTTGAGCCGAAGAAATACATTTCATCTATAGGGACTACTTCTGTAGATGCCATTTTCTTGAAATTTTTTAATTTTTGGATTATTTGAGATTTTCTTTTGTCCATTTCAGCACCTCTTTTGTATACTCTAAAGTTTCTCTACTTTCTTTTTTGGAATATGGTTTAAAAGAATCGGGATAACGTGAATCTGTATAAGAAGGATTTATTTTTGCACATAAATCTATGATATTAGATGGAGCATTTGCTAGCTTGGCAAGTCTTGTGAGTTCATGAATTTTTGGGAATTGACCGGTATTTTTAATGAGTAATGCTTTCAAAGCTTTTTCAGCAACCTGTTGAGCCCAATATGCAGCAGCATAATAATCTTTGCTTTTGAAGCTGTTGTTCGCAGTGGTCAAATCTCTTTCAGCTTGATTTAACCATCTTTTTATTTCTTCCATACTTTTAATAAGATGGAGGTATTTTTAAGGTTTTAGATTAATGTTCTATATGTTACAACGCCTTAGGTCCCTTAAAATAACCATCTTGTTTTAGATTTGTGTTTGAGAGAATCTCTTCTTGGGATTTGCATGGCAATGGTTTATCCTCTCTAAGAATATTTTTTATTTCTAAAGGCTGGAATGAAGGCTTTACTTTTTCCGTGTCTAATTCCTGCAACTTGGAGAATGAAGACAAGATTTCTTTTAATTGAGGCAAGAATTCTTTGATTTCTTCCTCGGTTAATTCCAATCTTGAATTTTTAGCAACTTTTTTTATTAATTCTTTGTCTAGGTTCATTCTTTTGCCCTCTTTTTGTTTTTTTCCTGATTTTCAAACTCTTTGAGAATCTTTAGAATTTCTTTCTTTAATTTTGGAATATCATTGATTGCGTCTCTGATATGCTTCAGGTAAGGTAAATCTTTGTGTTTGTTCATAATATCCTTATATGGTCAGCTAAAATATATTTTTTTAGATAGGGGTGAATGTATTTGTAGGTAACTAAATCCACTTTTTTACCCAGTTTTTCTTCTAACTCAAGTTTCATTCCAACAAATTCAAGTCCCATTCCTCTAGGTGGCTGGACTAATATATCAATATCACTTCTTTTTCCAGCTTCTCCTCTTGCATAGCTGCCGAATATACCTGCTTTTTTTACATCATACCTTCTAAGTATTTTAATAATCTTGATTAATGTACTTTTTTTGAGTTTGAGTTTTTTAGATTTCATAGAACAAGCTACACTTTTAAGCTTTAAATAATTAACTTATTTCTTTTTCTCCAGATTAAGCTTGATATGTGTTTCTTTCAACTGCTTTTCATCAACTTCTGCTGGACAATCATCCATTGGATTTTGAGCTTCTTTGTTTTTTGGAAATGCAATAACCTCTCTGATATCATTATAGCCGAGCATTAAAGCAACTAATCTATCAAATCCTAATCCCATACCTCCATGAACAGGACCTGCGTAGTTATATGCGTTGAGAAGGAATCCGAATTTCTTGTGGGCTTGTTCATGTGTCATGCCAATAATTTTCATTACTTCTTCCTGGATTTCTGGACGGTTGATTCTTATTGAACCTGAGCCTAATTCTGTGCCGTTTAATACTATGTCGTATAAATCACCGAGAACTTTTCCAGGGTCTGATTCCAAGAACTTTAAATGCTCTGGTTTTGGACTCGTGAACATGTGATGCTCTGGCTCCCAGGATTGTGAATCTTCGTTATAACTAAATAATGGAAAATCTACAATCCATAGGAATTTGAAATCATTTTCTTTGATTAATCCTAGTTCTTTTCCAAGTTTATTTCTTAACTCTGATAAAACTGAGTTTGTTTTCTTTGGTTTGTCTGCTATGAATAATAAGTAGCCTTTTTTTGCACCTGTTGCTTTTATTAATTCTTTCTGGATTTTTTCTGAGAGATATTTTGAGATGCTTCCTTCTAATTTATTGTTTTTGAATTGGAGGTAAGCCATTCCCTTTGCACCTGCTTTGATGCAAAATTCTGTTAATGACTCCAAATCCGTTCTTGTGAACTCTTTTTCAGGATTGATACATTTGACAATTCCTTTGTTTTTTATTACATCTTTGAACACTGAAAATTCTGAGTCTTTGACAATTTCTGATACTTCTGTTAATTCTAGTTTGAATCTTAAATCTGGCTTATCATTGCCATATTTGTCTATACATTCTTGATAAGTTAGGACTGGGAACTTTTCTAATTTAATTTTTAATATTTCCTTGAATAAATGTTTGTAGAAAGATTCTATGAACTCTCTTATGTCTTGGGATGATACGAAGGACATTTCTAAATCTATCTGATTATGCTCTGGCTGTCTGTCTGCTCTTAAATCTTCATCTCGTAAACAAGGAGCTGGAGCCTGGAAATATCTATCGAATCCTGAAATCATTAGGATTTGCTTGTATAATTGAGGGCTTTGGGGTAATGCGTAGAATTTTCCTGGGTTGACTCTACTTGGAACAATATAATCACGGGCTCCTTCCGGTGTTGGTTTCACTAATAAAGGGGTTTGAATTTCTACAAAACCATTTGCTATAAAATATTTTCTTACTTCTTGAAGAACCTTGCTTTTGAATAGAATATTGCGCTGCATGATTGGTCTTCGTAAATCTAAATAACGATATTTTAACCTTGTATCTTCTTTTGCTATGATTCTGTCATCGATTTCTATTGGGGGTGTTTCTGATTTGCTGATGATATTTAAGGAACTGCTGAAAACCTCAATCTCTCCTGTTTGCAAGTTTTTATTTTCCATGCCTTTTTTTCTTGCCTTTACTGTTCCAAGAACCTGAATGCAGTCTTCTCTTCTTAATGTGGAAGCCAGCGAAGTTGTTTCTTTGTTGAATGCAGGGTCAAAAACAATTTGAGTTATTCCGTATCTGTCTCTTAGGTCTATGAAGATTATTCCCCCATGGTCTCTTCGGGTTGAAACCCAGCCGCAGAGCTTTACCTGCTTGTTGGTTGATTTAGAATTCAATTCTCCGCATGTATTTGTTCTGAATGATGTTGGGAACATTGTAACTCTTTATACCTCTTCTTTTTTAAACCTTTTCACTTATATTTCTCCCAGAGCAGATTGAAGAATCTCTTGTAGATTTCAGCTAGTTGGGTGGAATGTATCAAAAATGCAACTGGTTTCTCCCCCCATGTTAATAAAGAGATTTTATCTTTGAATATAGCCATATTTGGTGGGAGAGGCTGGGTTGTATATCTTACTTCAAAAAATCCTTTTTTTGCCCTCGATTCATAATATTTCTTCAATTTTAATGGGGCTAGGGCTCTTGTTGTTAATCCTTTTTCCTTTCTTTTTGGGTCAAATTTTCTGAAAAAATCTTGTATTTCTTTGTTCATGAATTCGATGTCGGCTGAGAAGAACACATATTCATCATTTTTTTTACCATCTTCGACCATTTCTGAGAGCATGTTTGTAACACCCTTAAATCCTATGTAAATTTCTGCTTCGTTTTTCTCCCTCGGTTTTTGCTTTTGAATTAGTTCCGGCAGAATTTTCTGGAAGTTTTTCTTTTTTTCTTCGATGACATTTAAAAAATATTTGGGATTGGTTGCTTGATAATATTTTATTTTTCCTTTTTTTATATATGAAATGCAACCTTTTTCCAATAAGATGTTTAAAGAATTATGAACTGCAGAGCTCGCCATGCCGGTTTTTTCTATAACTGTACCGACCTTCGTGGTTCCTAGTTCTAATAATCTAAGATAAACTTTGCTTTCACCCTTGCTTAATCCTAAATCTTCTAATGCTGAAATGTCCATATTATTTAGCTAATCTTGTTTTTCTTAAAGCTTTCTATAACTCTCTAATATTGGAGAGTTAATGCTTAAATATCATATATTTCTTTACTACTTTATAGTAAATATATATCAATGATTAGGAGGTAAAGATGAAGATTAAAATCAGAAAATTAGGAATTGGCGTATTAATCGCCGGGGTTTTACTAGCCAGAGAGACTGATGCGGGAATGTGGGCAAAAACTACTGTACAGCATGACTCAAGAGATTATTCAACATTGAGTTTAACGGGTGGAGGTAAACTTGGATGGTTTGATACTTTTGGATTCGTTGAATCAATCGCTCCCAGTGAAAATAGAGATAATCTGCAACTCCCTTATGCAGAAGTGAAATTTGCAAGAAAGAATGTTTGTGGATTAGGCGTTGCAATTGAGTTAAACAAACAATTCGGCAAGCCCAATGTTTTCAGAACTGGTGTTGTTTACGAGCCTGGAATGGGGCTGCCTGGAGTAAAATTATACCCTTTTGCAAATAACGATGTTGGGATGCAGGTTGGAATTTATGGGCATAGGGAGTTTATAAAAGGTCTTTATGCAGAAGGATTCTTGGATTGGAACATTAAACATGGGAATATTGTTGCTGAACTTCAAGCGGGGAAAAGAATAAGAAAAGGATTGTACGGGGTTGTTGAAGGGAGATATAGTGGATTTAAAATGAAAGAGAAAACAGGTGTTGCTGCGGGATTGGAATGGAAATTCTAATCCTTTTTTCCTTTTTTGGTTAATTTTTATAAAGGTTGTTGTTTAGATTCTTCTGTAGATGAGGGGGCACCAGGGAACGTGCATTGGGTTGAAAAATCCCCCTTCTGTTAATGGTTTTTTTGATTCTAATTGAATAGCTTTGAAAGTTCTTTCAACATCTATAGCATAGAAATCTGAGAGTGCTAAGTCAGCAAAACGATTACCATAATAATATTGAATGAAATTTTCTATTCCTTTTTTTGAAGTTATTTTTGTTCCCCGATGGTTTTTGTATGCGAGGTATATTAAAGAACCTTTCTCTACAACTTCTGCTAAGGCATTTAAATTCGCAAGAACATTTGAGAGATAGACTTTTGTAAACCTTTCTTTTATTTCTAATCTTTCCCTTAAATCATTCTGCATAAATCTAACTTTAGGCATATTCATTGCAATTCTTTTTAATCTTCTTCTATTGAAATAACCCTGATTTCTTGGACAGATATCTAATCTTGCCAAGGCTCGGGCGTCTCTACGAACAGCTATATCTACTATTGTTTTTGCTAAATCTAATTGCTGAGGATTATAATCTACTGCTACCAATAAACCACTTCCTTTGAGAAATTCAAGCAACGCTAAGAATTGAGCCCCGATACTGCAAACTGCCAGAACTTTATCATCTGGCTGAATATTTAATGATTGAGTAATAGCTTCCAGGTTTTCATTGGTGTAACTCCAGGTTTCCATACTTAGATTATATTAGAAAGATGTTTAAACCTTGTTTTTTAGGCTTTTTCAAGAAACTCTAAAAACTCCAGGACTTTTTCCAATTGCGCTTTATTTTCTCTCATTATATACTGTGCCCTTTTTTTCAGCTCAACTTTATCTGTTTTTACCCAACCTGCAAATTCGTTCGGACTGAATCTGAATGGGATTCTTGAGTTATTGTGGACTTCCATTCCAGGCAGATAGAGAAGAGCATTACCTTCGTTATCTTCATTGATGATTTTATCAAACTCTTCTTCTGAAGCACCTTTTCTTAATGAATATCTTTTTGCTTCCTCACGAGGTGTAATAACACCATAGATGTCTAATCTCATTTTATACACAACTATTCCTTCAGGATAATCTTTGTTTACAACCATCTTTTTATTAAGGTGAGAAGTTTTATAAATTGATTTCATTGCTTCTTTTTTATGTTTAAACTAAAATTTGAGTCTGGTGAGGCGAGATATGGAGAGTTGAAGACCAGCCATGGTAAAATAGAAACGCCTTTTTTTATGCCTGTTGCTACTAAATTAGCTGTTAAGCTGATTAATAGCAAGGATTTGGAGAGGTTAGGATTGAAGGCAATTATTTCAAATGCTTTTATTTTGTATTTAGACCCTGGAGTTAAGTTGATTGAAAAAGCTGGAGGGGTGCATAAGTTCATGAGTTATAATCATGTGATATTTACCGATTCTGGAGGATTCCAGATGGTTAGTGATAAGTTCTTGGTTGAGATTAATAGAAAATGGGTTAAATTCAGAAGCCCTTTTGACAAGAGCTTGCATATAATTACTCCTGAGAAAGATATTGAGATACAAAATAAATTAAATTCTGATGTTGCGATGTGCCTGGATTATATGCCCCGGAGTGATGATAAATACGAGGATGTTAAGGAAAGCGTGGAGATAACTTATGAATGGGCTAAGAGATGCAAGTTAGCACATAAAAATAAGAAACAATTATTATTTGGGATTATTCAGGGGGGCTGCTATAAAGATTTACGGAAGAGGAGTTCTGAACTGATTACTTCAATTGGGTTTGATGGATATGCTATTGGTGGATTGGGGATTGGGGAATCAAGAGAGAAGATGATGAAGGCTGTTGAAATGGCAATAGGGTATATGCCAAAGAATAAACCTAGATATTTGATGGGGATTGGGACTCCTCAGGATTTGATTAGAGCTATTGGAATGGGTGTTGATGTATTTGATAGTTGTTACGTTACTAAACATTCAAGGCATGAAATGGTGTTTACACAAGAAGGAGAGATTCAGATTGGAAAGAGAGAGTATAAAGAAGATTTTTCTCCGCTTGATAAGGATTGTAAATGCGAGGTTTGTGAGAACTATACCAAATCGTATATTTATCATTTGTTGAAGATTAATGAATTATCATGGAAGAGGTTGGTTACATGGCATAATCTGCATTTTGTGAATAACCTGATGAAAGAATGCAGGAAGGCGATTAAAGAGGATAGATTCCAGAGATTTGAGAGGGATTTTGTCAAAAACTATCTTTTTTGAGTACGCCAAATCCTTTAGGATTTTAGCGTTTTAAGAGGTATACGTTCAAGGAATAAGCAATGCTTGAAGATGATTTCCGATTATGTAAAGTCAATCCTTCCAGTTCTGTCATATGATTTGAATGCACGTTTTAAGAAATATTTTTTATATTTTCTATATTGTCGTGGGATGCCGTCACTCTCAAAATATCCTATCGTTACCCCATATTTTTTATTTATGAGACAGATTACATGCTTTGAGATCTTCATCATTTCATCATCTAGTTCTTTATGATGAAGAACGATACTATTGGTGGTTGCTTCAAATTCGTATCTTATGTTGTTATAATCTAGTTGGTTGCACAAAGAATTGATTATTTTGAAGTCATCAGAATTTACGTTTGAATCTTTGAACAATTTCTTAAGATCATGCCTATAATTATTTTTAGTTTCTTTCTCGGTTATACCTTTGTCAAGCATGATTATATGCTTAAGAAATTTCTCAATTGAGGTGCATAACGCGTTTAATGCCTGTTTGGTATATCCAAGAAAAGATAGTATTCTGAATGATTGATAATATTTACGTGCACTTGTGTACCAATCCAAGTCTTGCTGAGATAACCCCATTTTACTATGAATTTTAATCACCTTTATTAAATTAACTACAGGGCATTTAAACCCCTTATCATATTTAACAAATCTCAAGTTGGTACTTTACTGTTTTATGGTTTATTATAACTGTTCGGTGAATCTTCCTATAATCTTTATATTAGAAAACACTTTTATAGATTGAACACGCATCTTATGTATGCCTTTTATTGAGTATAAATGGAAAAAGAATATCGGACCGATTTTAACCTTAAATATAAAAGGCAAAGCTTATGGAATTTGCCTTTGCCATAAGATTAAGGAAAGAAGTTTAAGCTTTTTAGGTTTAGAAAAATTTTTTTGTAGCAGATGTTTAGGGATATTATCTGGAAGTGTTTTAGCGATCCTCCTACATTTTTTAAGATATAACCTTTCATTAGGTATAGCAGGAATATTCACGATTCCTATGCTTGTAGATGGATTTAGCCAATATCTCGGATTTAGAAGGAGCAATAATATTTTAAGATTGATTACCGGAATCTTGTTTGGAATCAGTTTTAATTATTTTGGAGGGATGTTTTAATGCAGAATGAACAAGATCCGGGTACATGCTGTTGTTTATTCTTCTTGGTGATGGTAATAGCAACATTCATTATGGCTTTGGCTGATTACACTAGTACCGAGGCATTCTTTGGTTACCTTTCAATCTTTGGTCTTTTTTGTATTCTCTTTGTTTGTTCTTTAAAAAATAAAGAGAAAAATTTCAAGATTATATTCAATAATAGGGGTAAAATACAAAACGAGCATACACTTTACGTTAAAAAAATTAAGAAAAAACTCAATTCTAAGAGTGATGTAGTTTCTTCTAAAAACGGTACCTTAAACTCTTTGAAAGAAATCGACGCGTTTTTTGAATCGCTTAAGAGTAGAGATGATGTAATCCCCGTTTCTGATTACAAAGGTACTTTTCTTGACGATTCTAATTATCCCTTATTTTATAATTTTATTAATAAAACTAGAGAATCTTTGTTAATATTAACATGGAGGGTTGATGAGAAGTTGTTATCAGAATTACTTTGGTCTATTCAGGATAGAGAAATTGAAGTAAAAATAATTACTAAAAATCGGATTGAACAAGGCTATATTAATCGGTTGAAACATTACCGCCCGAATATTCATGTGACTTTAATGTGTAACCCAAAAATCCATGCTAAGATTATGATTAGAGATGGGGAAGAGATAATTATTGGTTCTTCCAATATAACGAATTCTTCTGTTTCTAAGTTAGGAGGATTTCTTGATTGTAATACTCTCTCACGGGAAACTGATGTCGTTAAGGAGGCTATAACTCTTTTTGAGAGTATGATTGAGAATAAAGATTGTATGCGTCAAAATCATATAAGCGACCTGATGTACTCTAGAAATAATAGAAACTGTTTACCTTTATCGTTAGAACCCTATTTTAAGAATGAAAGTAAGGAAATAATTTTGCTATTTTCTTGCGATATGGTTGATAGAAGGATTGTTGAACGAATTCTTAAATGGAATTCAGAAACGCGTATTACTCTTTATATAAGTGACACTTGGAGCTCTTCCAGTCTTACTAAAGATAATCTTGATTCTATGAAGTGGCTGTATGATTACTCTGTTAAGCCTTATAAAAATCTTCATATAGTTCCTGTTACCTTTTGTGTTCATTCTAAACTTTATCTTTTTGTAGAACAAAAAATAATCTTTGTAAGTTCTCAAAACTTAACGGTAAGCTCTTGGCAATCTCTCTTAGATGCAGGACTAATCTGTAAAGAAGAAAAGGATTTCAAGTACGTCTACGATTCTATATCCCAATTAAAGAAATCAGTATTGAACCCTATTGAAGATTCAAATTTGGAATCCATCACTAAACCAGAGAACACTTTTTCTGGAACGATTAAAGAACAATCAATAGGTATGCCCTGGGATTTGCTCGAGGTTAATGTTAATTGGAAAATTCATTTGAGTAGGAATCAAGAGTACTTCAAATTGATTAAACATAAACCGTTTACTAAAAGCAATTTAGAACACTTTTTGACCCCACATAAAGGAATAACTTTAGAAAAAGATCCTACCTTAGAACAGATGCGTAAAAACTTCTTGAGAAAAGAATCAATTACGGGTCGTTATTCCAATCCTTCAAGACATGTCGTTACGGGTAAGCCCTCCAAGAATCGACAAAAAGGAGAGCTTAAACGAGAAATTGAAAGATTTCAGGATAGACTCAAAATATCATCTTCAGAAAAAGAAAAGAAAAAACTTATTGATGGAATTGAATATAATAAGAAGAAACTTGAAAAACTCGAATGATTTTTACGTTTTTTGAACCAAAATCTTTAAATACACGTACGTGTACACGTATGTTTATGGCAACGAAAACCCTGACGATTATGGAAGATGCTTATGAGATGCTTGCTAGAAGGAAGGGTAAGGATGAGAGCTTCTCTCAGGTAATCAGGAGGGTTGTGGGTAAGAAAAATGATATTATGCAGTTTGCAGGGGCTTGGAAGCACCTTTCTGAAGAGGAAGTCGAAAACAGGAAGAGAAGAATCCTTGAGCTTAGAAAGGAATCCACGTATAATCTATTGAAAAAGAGAAAAAGGCTGTGGAACCGATGATTTGTCTTGATTCTGACTTCCTTATTGATTTTTTAAATGATAAAAAAGAAGCTGTGGAATTTCTTATAAAATATCATGGAGATTTTGTTACTACAGAAATTAATCTCTTTGAAGTTTTTGATGGAATATATTATCAGAAACAGGTTAATAAGAAGGAAGAGGAACTTGCAAAATCTTTTTTTAAAACTCTTCCTACTCTCTCTTCACAGAATGGTTGGGGACAAGCTGCAGCATACCTGCTTTCTTACCTTAGGAAACAAGGAAAAGAAATCGAGGATAAAGATTGCTTTATTGCAGCGATTATGCAAGTGCATGGTTGCAGTAAGATTATTACGAGAAATGTGAAGCATTATTCTTCTATTCCTGGAATTCAGGTTATCTCTTATTGAGTAAACAGCAATTCTTTTAAACTCCAAATTTTCTTTATTGTGAATGAGTTATGAAAAAGCAGCAAGGATTATTCTTAAACAATGTTTGAATGTTAAAAATGCCGAGAAGGTTTTGATTATTGCTGATAAAAATACTAGAGAAATTGGTGAGGGAATATTTAATGAGGCTCAAAATCTTTCTCACGCTGAACTTGTTTTGATTCCTGTTGGAAAGCAAAATGGAGATGAGCCTCCCAAAGATATTGCCAGGAAGATTTTAGATTTTGATGTTGTTATTTGTCCTACGACAACAAGCTTAACTCATACCAAGGCTATTAAGGAAGCTGAAAAGAATGGCGCGAGAGTTGCTACACTGCCTGGAATAACAAGCAGGATTATGAGGGAGAGTGTTGTAGCTGATTATAATGAGATAGCGAAATTTACTGAACATATTTTTAAAAATGTTGATAAAAGAAAACATGCTCGTGTTACTACACCTTCTGGAACAGATATAAAATTTTCTCTTGAGAAAAGAAATTGGTTTATGGATTCTGGAATAATTCATAAAAATGGGACTGGTGGGAATTTGCCTGCTGGAGAGGTGTTTATTGCCCCGCTTGAAAAAACTGCTCAGGGGGTTATTGTTATTGATTATTTCTTTGATGAAAAAGTCGAGTATGCTAAAAAGGGCACTAAATTTATTGTTAAAAATGGTGAGGTTGTTGAATGCGTAGATAAAACCTGCAAAATGTGCACTTACTTTAAGACGATTAAAAATGCGAGAAATGTCGCTGAGTTTGGAATTGGAACTAATGAAAAAGCGAAAATTATAGGGAATATTTTACAAGATGAAAAAGTTCTTGGTACTTGTCATATTGCTTTTGGAAATAATTCTTCTATGGGTGGGAAAGTGTATAGCGAGCTGCATTTAGATACGGTCTTGCAAAAACCCACCATTATTATTGATGGGAAGATGATTATGAAAGATGGAGAATTTTTGATTTAGGACATTTTAAAAACTTTTCTACACTTATGTTTGGTATGGCAATAATTATAGGGTATGATGAGTGCGGAAAGGATTTTTTGCCTTATGCACATGACACTGAGAATCCCAGATACAGATTTAGTGTCGGGATAAGGGCACCAAATATTCGGGAAAGATTATCTTCTCTTGGGACAAATCTTTTAAGATATGTGTTTACTTTTGATGAGGATGTAAGACTATTAGGAGTTTATGAATGCAGAATTTTTGATGACGTGAAAAAGAAAATTATTTTGAGAAAGAAAATTGATGAGATTATTAAAGAAGGAGGGACTGCAGATTCTGATGGGTCGTATGAACAAAGGATTGATAATTTTGAGATTGAATATTGCGGGAAAAAAGTGTCTATTGTTGCTCATAGGGTTAGAGAGTATATGCTGGAAGTAAATGATATTGGGGCAAGATTACAAAGAATTTTTGATGTGACTATAGATGTAAACTTTGATGATTTGAGTGTTGATGTTCATCGTCCTGAGAGTGATTTAACACTTGCTCTAAGAGAGGATAATTAGTTCTTTTTTAGAAAAGTTTTTTAACTCATTGATTTCCTTTAAATTATGACTGATGAATATTATCAACCTATCTTTGTGCATTATAGTCCTGATGAAAAATATAGTTTCACGTTATTGAAGAGAATGCCGAATGATATTGAAACCAGTTTAACTAATCTCGGAAATTTCTTTTTTGGAGAGTTTATTGGAAGGAGATATACAGACGCTATTTATGTTCTGCACTTAGAAGAATTTGGTAAAAGTATTATTTTGCAAAGAGCTATTGCAAAGGATGTTCATGGGGTACATGCTCAACATATGTCTGATGAAAATTCTTATACAACCACCTGTGAATTTCAAAATCCTAGATTTGAAAAGGATACTTTTTTTTTTGAATTTTTAGAATGCTGCAGAAGAGATGATGGAACAGGGAATATGCTGAGAGTTGAAGTTCTTGTAAATGTGCATACGGGTCAAGTTTTAAAGAAACATAGTGGAAAATTAGAGTCTTTATGTGTTTAGTTCTTTGTCAAGAACATTTGTTCTTGAGCACGCCAAATACCATGGGATTTTAGCGTTTTAATTCTTTAGATTTATCTTTTTTTATTATTGAGAAGATTAATAATAAAATTCCTAGGATTAATATTCCTACTGAAAGCATCATGAGCTTGTTTGCGATAACTTCAATAAACACTTCGATTGCTGGCAATGCTATTTTTGCTTCTTCCTGCGGGAAATTAAGAGGGATTTGCGGGATGGCTATGGCGATTGTTAACAAGATTAATCCCGGGATGATTAAGTTTATGCTTAATGTTCTTGCGAATTTCTTTATTGATGATTTTTTTAACAGATAGATTAAGAAGATTAAGATTAGGATTAAAATGAATAGAGCATATAGACTTTGCCTGAGTAATGTTATTTTTGCTCTTACCATCTCCCTGTTGTTTTTGGAGTCTATAACCTGGATGACATCTTGGGAGGTGAATTGAGAGATTTGTGATTTTCTGTCTTCCATTATTTTATTGACTAATTCTTTTGTTGGAATTCCAGAAGGTCTGCATTTGTATTCTCCATTTTCAATTGGAAGCTGATTTTCGCTGCATAGAGGGAGGGCTTCAGCTTGCTGTTCAAGTGACTTTACCAGGTCTTCCTGATTGATGTCTAATTTGAAGGTTAGTTCTTGAGTATCTGAACGAAGATATGCCAGAGTGTTTGTTATTAATTCTGATGCTGTTGTTTTGAAATTCTTTTCAAGGAATTCTCGAACAGGCTGAGGGGTTTCCCCTGGCAGGTATCCCTGGAGAATTTTTTCAAACGGTATTTTTTCCAGTGCTTTTTCGTAGGTTTCTGGATAGAGAAGAGTTTGATAAGCTGTTATCCCTATGCCGGTTATTACAACACCGAGAATTAATAGTATAGAAACTAAGATTATTCCAAGTGTTTTCAGAAAACCCATTGATTTAGAAAAGTGATTTGATTTATATTGGTTTCTTTTTACAAAAATTTCCCATTTTCATAGACTAATTTTTCGTCTAAGAAGATTTTACCATCACGCATGTCTTTAATAAAATCCCAATGAACTGCTGATTTGTTGACTCCTAAACATTCTTCGTATGCTGAGCCTATTGCTAGGTGAATTGTCTTATCATTCTTTTCATCGAAGAGTATTGACTTAATCGGTTTTGTTAATTTTGGGTTTAAACCTATTCCTAGCTCTCCTAATTTATGACTGCCTTCATCTGTGGCAATCATTTCTTTTAGAAACTGCTCGTTTTTATCTGCTGTTGCTTTGATTATTTTTCCGTCTTTGAATTCAAGATAAACTCCTGAGACTTCTCTTCCTCCGTAAATTGCTGGATATGTGAATTTGATGTGGCCTTGAGTAGAATTTTCTTCTGGGGCTGTGAAGATTTCTCCATCAGGCATATTACATTCTCCTGAGCCTTTTTTGAATTTTCTTCCTGCTATGGAAAATGAGATGTCTGTTTGCTCGCCTAGGATTCTAACTTGCTTGCCTTTGCTCATTATTTCCATTGCCTTGTCTAATCTTTTTGATTCTTCGTGCCAATCTAATAAACAAGCGTTGTAGACAAAATCTTCAAATTCTTCTGTTGACATTTCTGCTTCTTGCGCTAGACTTGGAGAAGGGAATTCAAATAATACCCATCTTTTCTTTAAGCGCTCTTTTTGAATGGGATCCATGATTTTTTGTCTTGCTGAGATTTTTTTTGGGCTAATTGAAGTTAACTCTTTTGCGTTTTTTCCTCCTCTGATTGCTATATAAACATCTGTTTTCTTCATTTCTTCCAATGCAATTTCGGGGAAATGATTTAGGATGAATTCTGATGCGTGCTTGTAATAAGAATAGGTTTGCCAAGTGAATGAGAGTTTGATTACTGGAATTGCCTCTTTTCTTAAGCAGAGTTCGTAGATTTCTTTTACTAAAGGTTCAGCTTCTGTGTCCGAGAGGATTTGTACATAATCTCCTTTCTTTACTTTTGTTGAGTAATTGACTAAGATTTCGGCTATTTGTTTTATTCTTGGATCTGACATGGTGGTAGAGGAACTAAATCTATTTAAATCCTTTTTTATTCTTAAATATATGCATGAGGATATAGCTGATTACGTGTTGAAGCTTCTTATTGAGAATAAAGCTGAGTATGCGGAGGTTAGACTGGAGCATGACAATGGGAATGTTTTTTCTTTGAAGAATTCTGTTTTAGAGGTTAGTGCTTTTGAAGATACTGCCGGGATTGGAGCAAGGTACTTGATTAATAAGAATCTTGGGTTTTTGGATATTAATGTGTTTGATAAGGATAAGATTAAACAATTGGTTGAGAAGTCTTTACGATTGACTAAAAATTCTGGGAAAATTGGAGAAAAGGTTGAACTTTCTAAAGAAGATGCACATAAAGTTACTTATTCTGTTAAACAAAAGGTTAAGATTGAGCAGAATCCTGAGTTTAAGATTGAGAAATTGAAAGAGCTTGATAAATGTGCTAAACTGGCTAAAAGCAGATTGCTGCATTTGTCAGACAATATAACTAGGAAATATTTTATCAATAGCGAAGGTTCGAAGATTATTGCTGAATTGCCAAGAGTTAATGTGTATTATTTTTTGACTGTTCAGGAAAATGGCAAAAGTATTCAGAGATTTTTACAGCACGGTTATACGGGAGGATATGAATGCTGGAAAAAATGGAATTTGCTTGAACAAGTTCCTGAAGAATTGAAAGCTTTGAAGAAAAATTTGCTGATTGCTAAGAAGATTAAGCCTGGAAAAATGGATGTGATTACTGGTGCTGAGGTTACAGGAATAGCTGTGCATGAAAGTTGCGGGCATCCTTATGAGGCTGACAGGATTTTTGGAAGAGAGGGTGCTCAGGCTGGAGAGAGTTTTGTTAAGAAAGAGGATATTGGGAAGAGAATTGGAAGTAATTGTGTAACGATTGTTGATGACCCTACACTTGAAAACGGTTTTGGATATTATTTGTATGATGATGAGGGTGTTAAAGCTAGAAGAAAGGTATTGATGAAAAATGGGATTGTTAATGAGTTTTTGCACAATCGGGAGACTGCAGCCACTATGGGTATTAAGAGTAACGGAGGAGCAAGAGCAAATGGGTATGATAAAGAACCTTTGGTTAGAATGAGCAATACTTTTGTTTTGCCTGGGAATTATAATGAAGATGAAATTTTTGAAGGAGTTAAAAAGGGAGTTTATTTTAAGAATTTTATGGAGTGGAATATTGATGACAAACGATGGCAGCAAAAGTATGTTGGGAATGAAGCGTACTTGATTGAGAATGGCAGGATTACAAAGCCTGTTAAAGCACCTATTTTAGAAATTACTACTCCCGGATTATGGGGGAGTGTAGATGCTGTGGGGAAGAACATGGAGTATAGTGCTGGGACCTGCGGGAAAGGGGAGCCGATGCAGGGCATTCCTGCGTGGATGGGCGGGCCTATGATGAGATTAAGAGGGATTCATATTAAATAAGCTTTTTTTCTTTCCAAAGAAAAAAACCTTGGAAAATAAAGAAAGGATTTAGTGAAAAACATAAGGGAAACAATATGAGAATAGCCTATTACACAAGAGATAAATTGTTGAAATTAGGGGCAAGTGATGTTTTAGTTAAATATGGGCAAGTTGAAGCTAGCCATGTTAAATTCTCTAATAATCAGATTGTTAAAACTGGGAGTGAAGTTTTAGAAAGCTTGAGCGTGTTTGCCAGTTTTAAAGGGAGATTGGTGTTTACTAATCTGAAAAACTTAAATGAGAAATCTGCTGATGAACTGGTTAAGCAAATTGGAAAATTTGTAAAACATGTTCCTGTAAATAAAGAATATAAAGGTATTGCTCGGGAGAAGTTTTCTTATAAAAAATTAGAAGATTGTTATGATAAGAAGATTATTGATTTGGATGAAGTTGACATTGTTAGGAAAGGGATTAACAGAGCATTGGAGAAAGCTGAGAGAACCAATGGGGTTTTTGACAGGACTGTGGGCAAAGCTTTACTTGTTGGCAGCAATGGTGTTGAAAGAGAAGAAGAATTTACAGGGGTTTATTTTTCTTTGCGTTCTTTTTACAAAGATGGTTCTGGGCATAGTAATTCATGTTCGAGGATGTTAAATAAGCTGGAGGTTGAAAAATCTGGAGAGGAGTCTGGGACTTTGGCTAGGGAAAGCGTTAACCCTGTGAATGGCGTGGCTGGGAAGTATGATATTGTTTTTGGGACGATGCCTACTTGTGTACTTGTAAATCATTTTATGGAGCATGCTTCTATTGGGAATGTTGAGGCTGGGCTGAGTTTTCTTTCTGGGAAATTAGGCAAGGATGTTGGCAAGGTAACAATTGCTGATTATGGGAATATGCCTAATGGTTATGGGAGCAGTGAATTTGATGAAGAGGGAGTTCCAACTAGGAAAACAAACGTTATTGAGGATGGAAAATTAAAAACTTATCTGCATAATACTTCGTCTGCTTTAAGGCATAAAACAAAGACTACTGGGAATGCTGGATTGATTAATCCTAATGCATGGAATATTGTTTTAGAGAAAGGGAAATGCGAGCAGGGAAATGTTGAAGATATTAAACGAGGATTGTACATTAGTAATATTTGGTATACAAGGTATCAGAATTATGCTACAGGAGATTTTTCTACTATTCCTAGAGATGCAGCTTTTATTATTGAGAATGGGCAGTTTAAACAAGCTGTGAAGAATATAAGGATTTCAGATAACATGTTGAATATTTTGAAGAATATTGATAGAGTTGGCAAAGAGGTTAAGCAATTAAGAAATTGGGAATCTGATATTTCTGCTGTTGTTCCTGAGATTCTTGTTAGAAATGTTAATGTTAGCAGGGCTGAGGGGTAGCTATCTTTTTTCTGAATCTTGTTTATACGCTTCTACTAATAGATCGAGAACTTCTCCTTGATTTTCCTCATTTTCTATTGTTACTTCAAAAGAAGGTCGTCCATAGAATTTTTGTATCCCCTCTGTAAACTTTCTCAGTTTATTTGTTTTTATCATTTCCTGACCTTTTTCAAAAGGAAGCATCACAGCGATCTTTATTTTTCTTTTTTTAATATCGAGATAAGCGAAATTTCTTTTTCCTCTTATAGAAATGTAGTATTTCTGCGGGTTGAAAATTAGTTGCTCATTTTGCCTTAACATGTGTTGCTTTATTCTTTCATAGATATATCTTATGGTGTTGTCAACATCTTCAAGATGATACCCTTCACTATATACAATATCTTCTTCTGATTCTTTTTCTTCGTAGCTTTTTAATTCTGTAATCTCTTCTGAAAAATCAGGTTCTAGAATAAAAACCTCTTTTTCTCCTTCTGAGAACTTAGATAATATCGCCGATGTTACTAGTTTATTCCATGTGTCTGTGTACACTCTTTGAACCTCTTCTATCTCAACTTTTTTGTCATCCAAAATTAGTAATATCTTCTGATTATTTTCAACAGCATCTTTTATTGATTTGTATATCTCTTGTCCATTTAATAAACTCTCAAACTCCTTTTTAATTGATTCATTAGTTGTAACAAAATTGTGAATCTTTTCTATTAAACTGTTCAAGCTTACGGGATTTTTATAAAATGCTAAAAATTTTGTTATCTGGGGGAAAATATGTGTATAAAAGTTATGTCTTGCTAATTCTATCTCAATGAGATAGAATTTTACTTCTTCTTGGTCTTTAAAATCAAAAAGAATTGCGTCAGGGATACTTCCTCCTAAAGAAAGCGACTCTATTTTATTCTTTTTATCCAGATAGATTGTTTTGTCACCAAAGAGTTTTTTTGAATTTTCCCTAATTTCAGTCTCAAAATCATTTTCACAAGCGAAATTTTCTTTTCGTAATTTACTTCCATTGGAATAAACTGCTGAGTTCATACTTTCTCTATAACAAATAATCTTTTGAATGTTTCCTTTCCTGGATTTATATTCTCCAAAATATATATTCAAAACAACAGACAGATGACAACCACCTGCGTGAGACTTATAAATAAATCCGTATTCTTTCTTTTCATGGATAAAAAAGTAAAGGTATTAGGCACACGGGTCTCAATTTCCCCTAAAAGGGAGTATATTTCATTAACGGACATTGCAAGATATAAAAACCCTGAACATCCTGCCGATGTCATCAAAAATTGGACTCGTTCTAAAGATACTATCGAGTTCCTAGGTTTATGGGAAAGAATTAACAATCCTCATTTTAAACTGGTCGAATTCGACCAGTTTAGGGGTCGTGCAGGGAGTAATTCTTTTGTTTTATCCCCTCAAAAGTGGATAGAAACAACCAAGGCTACCGGAATTTTTTCCACCTCAGGTAAATACGGTGGGACTTTTGCGCACAAAGATATTGCTTTTGAGTTTGCATCTTGGATTTCAGCAGAGTTTAAACTGTTCTTAATAAAGGAATTTCAAAGGTTAAAAGATGACGAAAGCGAAAGAAAATTGCTCGGTTGGGATATTAAAAGAAACCTCGCAAAAATCAATTATAGAATTCATACTGATGCTATAAAAACGCATCTTATTCCAGGTAAGATATCAAGAAGTGAGGAGAATCTTATTTATGCTAGTGAAGCAGATATCTTGAACCTTGCTCTTTTTGGGTTGACTGCAAAAGAATGGAGAGAAAAGAATCCTGGATTGGATGGTAATATGCGTGATTACGCAGATGTTTGTCAGTTGGTTTGCTTATCAAATCTTGAAAATTTAAATGCTCTTTTTATTAAAGAAGGTTTGGAAAAGTCAATTAGATTGGTGAAATTGAATACTTTAGCAATTGAACAAATGACAATCTTAACAAAAGATACTGGTGTTAAAGCCTTAGAACGTAAGGGAAGTACTTCAAAGAGGTTAAGATGAATAGAATCAAACAAAATAATGAATGGTTCTTTTTGGTAGATGATGAAGACAAGGAATATGCAATTTGGACTCATGAGTTTGGAATGACTCCTAAGGAATATAAAAATTTTAAAGGATTGAAGAAGGAAAACTTACGCGATCATATGAATGATTTAGAATTAATTTTTAATATGCTTGGGGAAGCGTCAACAGCTGAAATTGAACGGGTTAAGAATCCGGGTACTTTTGCAAAGCATAAGAAGGTATCGAAAGAGGGTGGGAAGATAGCTGGAAATGCTCGAAAAGGACTGGAAAGAAAAATTAAGAAAAAAGTGATGAGCAAAGAGAATTATTTAGATGAGTCTGAGAAGGAGAAGAGAAAAAGAATTTCTTTATGATTTTAATGTGTTAAATCTAAATCTTTTTTTATGAGAAGATAGGAAGCTACCTGGAGTCTTTCTTCTGATTTTAATTTCGAGGGTAATCCTTGGGAGATTAGCAATGATAGCAAGAGGTCTATGATTGTTTGATTATTGTTTCTTTTTTAATCTTTCATAATACAATGTTTTTCCTGAGGATTGAAACCTGCCTTGATTATCTTTGATGATGAATTTCCATTCTGGTTCGATTGCTCGATAAGAGAACTTTGGGGATTCTGCGTAGACTGTGCAGCTCGGGATTGCTGGTAATGGCTTTATTTTTCCTTTTGACTTTTTATAAGCCTTTTTTTCTGCTTCTTTTATTTTTTTATACATTTCAGTATCAATCTTGAATTGCAAGCTCTTTAGAGTTTCTTCCTGCAAGTCTTTTTCTTTGACTTCTTTCCAGCCCATGAAGTAATCTAAGATTCCCATGGAAATGAGAAGAGGGAATTTTATTTAAACTTAGCCTTTCAATGGGTGGTTTTTTAAGGTTTTCTTTGTGATTAAGTCAAGATGGAATTCAGACAAGATTTAAATGAACTTGAGATTGCCTGCTCTTCTTTTGATGAGGATAAAGGCTGTTTGCAGAGATTTGGGGATTGGTATTTTGAGATTAAGGGTTTTGAAAAATCCGGGAGAGTTTATGAACGTTTAGGTGTTAAAGCTTTTGCTCGCTTGTTAAGGGACAGAGAATGGTTGAGTGATAATTTTGGAGACTCTTTTTTCTTTCGTGACAAATATGACAATATGAAGAAAATTATTGAAGCGACTAAATCGGCTGAAGAGTTGCGAACTTACATTTCTCTCGGATTTACATTATTAAGTGGTTATCAATGTGGGAAAGGGCATATTAAAGAAAGTGTCAGCTTCGCTTTAATGAACTTGTTTATTTGTTATTATCCTATCATGGCTATGAGATACACAAGGAACAGAGCATTAAAAATATTGGAGAAAAGAAATGGGAACAGAGCCTGAAAGAAAAAGAAATAAAGCAAGATATTTAAACCATGAAATTGTTTATTAATCATGGGTTTTAAGCAAGCTTTTAATGATGTTGACAGAATAAGACACGTTGTTGCTGTGCTATTGAAATATGAACTTGGATTTTTTGTTGATAAGCTTGGATTGAAAGGACATCTAACTTTTGGAGAGAGGTTTAATAGAACGGCTTTCCAAAAAGTTTCTCATCTGAATCCGGGCAAATTAAGAAAAGCTTTTGAGGAACTTGGAGGAGGGTTTGTTAAACTCGGACAATTATTAAGTTTAAGACCTGATTTGATTCCTAAAGAATATTGCGAGGAGTTCTCTAAACTGCAAGACTCAATGAATGGATTTGATTTTGTGTTTGTTAAAGAGGTTATTGAACAAGAGTATGGGAAACCTTTGAATAATGTTTTTATGAAATTTGAATCTAAACCTTTGGCTGCAGCATCGATTGGGCAGGTTCATAAAGCCTGGCTGAAAAATGGGAAGAAGGTTGCTGTTAAAGTTAAAAGGCCCCATATTGAGAAAGTGTTTGATGCAGATATTGATATTTTGAAGAGAATTGTAAGAATAATTGAGCATCATTATCCTGAATTAAAGGAGTATAATGTTTCTGAAATTGCAAAAGAATTTGAAAGATATACAAGAGATGAATTGGATTATCTTGCTGAGGCTAGAAATATAGAATTGTTTTATAAGAGTTTTTCCAGGAATTCTAAGGTTAAGATTCCTAAAGTGTATCATGAGTTTACAACTAAAAATGTTTTGGTAATGGAGTATATTGATGGTGAGAAGCTAAATGAAGCTAAACATTACAACAAGAATGTTATTGTTAAAGAATTTATGGACGCTATTATGGAGCAGATTCTTGAGCATAATATTTTCCATGCAGACCCTCATCCTGGAAACTTATTGATATTAAAAGACAACAGAATCGCTTTTCTGGATTTTGGGATTGTTGGGAGGATTAATAAAGAATTGCAGGAAAAAGTGCAGAATGTTTTTATTGCTCTTTCTTATGGAGATAGGGATAAATTAGCTGATGCGTTTATTGAGATTGGATTTTTAGATGAGAATGTTGACAAGGATAGATTGAAAGAGGATTTGAGTGTTGAACTCGGAAGGTTTTACGATGTATCTTTGCAGGAAATACAAATGAAGGAATTTGTTTACCATGTTTTGAATATTGCAAGAAAATATCATATGAAGTTTCCGGGAAACTTCGTTTTACTGCTTAAGTCTATGGCTACTGCTGAAGGATTATGCAAAGAGATTGACCCTGGGTTTAAGTATATTGAAGCCTGGAAATTAAGAGCAAGAAAATTAGAGGGAAAGAGGATGAGTTTCTCTTATGCTTTTGGAAATGTGAGAAATAATATTTATGGGTTTAGAAAGTTTTTTGATGATGTCCCTGGAAATTTTAGAAAGCTTTTTATTGGGAGGGATCATTTACAGGTTGAGATTAATGATAAGGATATCAAGAAGTTTACCTTTAAAATTGACAATGCAATAACGAGGGTAGCTTATGGTGTGGTGATTGCTGGATTGATTGTGAGTTCGGCTTTTATTGCAGCGTTTAATAAGGGCAATGGATTATTAGGTATTCCTTACCTGGCTATTGTTTATTTGGCAATAGCAATTATCTTAGGTATATTCCTAGTGAATTCAATTCAACGGGAAAAAGGAGGTGTTTAGTAATGGGATTAATAAGAAGAGGCTTGGCAAGACTTGGTCTTATCAGGCAAGAAAGAAAAGTAATGTATAAAGTTGCAAAAAGGGAAGGAAGAAGGGTTGAGAGAGCAATCAGAAGAGAAACCGATAGAGAAGTGAGGAGAGCTTTATCTGCTTCTAAGAGAGAACTTTCCAGGATTAAGAGAGAGGTTAGTAAAGTAGATTCTCGAGGCAGAAGAAGAACTCGCGGGAGAACAAGTTCAAGAAGAAGTGTGAGAAGAACGAGTTCGAGAACTTCAAGAAGAAGACGTTAATCCGTCTCTTTTTATTTTTCTTCTTTATGATATTGCAGTCGATTATTTTTAGTCGTGAATTTTAGCTCTTAACTTTGTTTTTTTCTTTTCTAAGGTTGAAATTGAACTTATTAAATATTGGGGGTTATTTCTCACAAAATCGTACATTCTTTCTATCGTTTTATGTTTTTCTTCTTGAGGTATGTTTCTGTAATCAAAAACTTCTCTGAGTAACCAAGCCATTTTTTTCCTTTTGAGTTGTGCGGTTGTTCCTAATAAAAGCCCGTTGTGATAATCAATCCCCACGTGATCTAAGAATTGAATGTTATTCTCTATTGTTGTTGATGGAATCCCCAAAAGCTGTGCCTGTGTTAATAGCAATTCTCTTCCAGAATATCTGTCTTTGTAATCTTTTCTTAATAACCTTATATGGTTTTGATAATTCCTTTCAATAGTTTCTGGGTCGTTTCCGAGCAACTGAGCTTGAGAAGCAATTTTCTCATCTTTTAATCCGAATTTAGATAAAGATTGATAGTTTCTTTCAATAGTTTCTGGGTCTCTTCCTAGCAAATGAGCTTGAGAAGCAATCTTTTCATCTGTTAATCCAAGAGCAGATAATTTTTGATAGTTTCTTTCAATAGTTTCTGGGTCTTTTCCCAGTAAACTAGCAGAAGTAGCAATCTTTTCATTTGTTAATCCAAGAGCAGATAATTTTTGATAGTTTCTTTCTATGGATTCTGGGTCTTTTCCTAGCAACTGAGCATAAGTAGCAATCTTTTCATCGGTAAGACCGATTCTTCTTAAAAGGTTATAAGAACTTTTTATTCCTGCCTCATCAACTTTACTTCTTTGTATCCACTCTCTTGAAAATTCAGAGATTTCAAATCCTGTAAGGAGTTCTTCTAATACTTGTGCGTTATTCATAGATTTTCTAAGAAAAAGCCTCTTATAAATCTTTCTATTTTAGTTACTTTATAGTGGTTACTTTATCTATGATATTGATAATACAGCCTTCTAATTTCAGCCATCACTTTGTCTGCTACCTGTTTTGTTAGTTTCCTGTCGTTTTCTTTTCCATAGTATTTTTCAAAATACAATGGCGAACCGATGTTTACTGTTACTTTAGGAATTCTTTTTGGAAGCACTCTTTGGCCTTCGTAGACATGGGCATTTCCAATGATTGCTATTGGAATCACTGGAACTTTAGCTTTCAATGCAATCCTGGCTACGCCTCTATGCGGGGGAAGTAATTTTTCTTTTCCTTTTGTCGAACCTTCTGGAAAAATGCCAAATAAATAACCTTGATTTAATCTTTCTACTGCCAGGTCTATTGCTTGTTGAGATTTTCCTTTGCCTTTTTCTATTAAGATTAATTCTTTTTTTATATGTTTCAGAATAAGTCTTATCTTGTTTGGAGGATTAACAAGATGATGATGGCCGAGGAAACAGATTTTTCTATGTGTAAGTGCAGCTAATACTACCGGATCTGAGTTGTCATTATGATTTGAGGCCAGAATGTAAGCCCCTTTTTTAGGCAAGTTTTCTTTTCCAATGACTTTTATCCTGAACAATATTTTTGTTAGAGGGGCGATTGTGTGGCGTAATATTGTGTAGAGCATGTTCTTTTCAATTTATTATTTATCTTCTTTAAAAATCTTGCTAAACTTATCTATTCTATCTGTGATGATTCCATCAACGCCTTTGTTGATTGTATTAAATAAATCTTTTTCTGAGTTAACTGTCCATGCGCAGACTAAGAGATTATGCTTATGAGCTCTTTTGATTAATTTTGATGTTGCAACTCTATAATAAACGTGAATTCCTGTTGCTTTGATTTTCAATGCTCTTTTTACAGGGTCTATACCGTTGCCACAGTTGTTTAATTTTGTCTCAATTTTTGGATTTAATGTTTTTATTTTGTTTAGAACTCCTGCGTTGTAACTTGAGACTATTATTTTTGATTCCCTGCCTTTTATTATTGGCAGGAGTTCTTTTACGCAATTTTCTTTTAAATCCAGATGGAATTTTTGTTTTGGAAATTCATTCAGGACTTCTTTTAATGCTGGAATATTCTCTGAGAGTTTTGATTTATTTGCTTTTTTAATTAATCTGAATGGAACTTTTTTATATAATGCATCATGATGGAGAACAAGGATTTTATCTTTTGTTAACCTTATATCTATCTCAATGATTTCTGGGGAGTATTTTTGAACAGCTCTTATTGCTGATAGGGTATTTTCTTTGTATCCAGGATTATTTGCTCTATGAGAAATGAGTATCATTTTTTTGTTTTGTTGATTATCTCAGCAACTTTTTTTCCGTCTATTTTTCCTCTGTATTTTTCCATAATCATACCCATTAGTGCGTTTGTTGATAATTGCAGGTTATTGTTTACTATGGTTATTATTTCTGATTCTATTTTGTCTATTGATACTGGTTTGTATTTGTTTATGTTTACATTGCCTGTTTCTAGAATTTCTTTTAGAATTTCCAAGACAGATTCTTTTGTGATTATTTTTTTATCTAAAGCTGACAACAACATTGTGAAGTGCTCCTGCTTTAGATGCTCTGGGTTTAGGTTAAATCTTGATTTAATTTCTTTTGGCAATTCAACAAGGATGAAAGCAATTGTTTCTGGTTCTAGAGTTCTGTATTGTTTTGTGTATGACTCCAATGAAATTTTTTTCTTGATTATTTCTTCTGCTATATGCGATTGAAGATTATAGTTTCCTTCTAATTGAAGAGACGCGTCAACAATGAGCTTGGGGATTTTAATTGCTGAAATGAACTCTTTTGTTATTTGGATGACAGGGATGTCGGTTTCTGGATACATTCTTGATGAAGAGGGCATTGGTCTTAGGAATGTTGAAGAAAAATCTTGGTTTACTTTTCTTACCTCTTTTTCTTTTGGTGCTTGTTTCAACTGTCTTTCAATTTCTTTTTCTATTGTTTTTGGAATTGACCTTAAATCCTGAAAACCTTTTAATTCTATTCTTGGATAATTTTTTATTGAAAGATTAACATCCTGCCTTATGGTTCCTAATCCTCGTTTTACTTTTTCAGTTGACCTTAAAATCATTCCAAGTTTTGATGCAACTTCTTTTGCATGTTCTGGACTTTTTATGTCTGGGGATGTGGCAATTTCTATTAAAGGGATTCCTAACCTGTCTAATCTATAGGTTATTGCTGACTCGGATTCCTTGATTTTCTTTGCAGCTTCTTCTTCCAAACAAATTGTTGGAATTTTTACTATTCCTTTTGTTGTTTCCAATGAACCATTGATTGCTATTAGCGCTGTTCTTTGAAATCCTGATACGTTGCTTCCATCGACCACTATTTTTCTCATTACTTGAACTTCATCGATAATGGCTGCTTTTAATAATAAAGAGATTTCTAATGCTGTTTGCAAAGCGTGCTGGTTGATTTCATGGGGGGGTTCTTCATCTAACTCGACTAAACAATTGCAGTCTTTATATGCTTCATAGATGAATAGCTTTGCTTTTTCCTGTTCGTATTTTGCTGCTATGTCTATGCTGCCCAGTTCTCCTGCTGTTGCTCTTAGTTTTCTTTTTATTAGGAAATCTGGCTGTTCCTGCTTGTTTGTAATGCCTGGGCATTTGCAGAATAATTTATTGCCCTCTATTTGCTGATGGATTTCCAGACCTATTTTGAGATTTAACTGAGAATGGTCAGACATTTATTTTATCACCTTTTTTATTTCTTCTATGAACTCTTCTGCATCTTTTTCAAGCTCTTCTGTAATGGATTCGTACACAAGGTTGTCATTCACTTTGCCATATTCATGAGCAAGGATATTCCGCATGCTCTTGGCATTTTGCAGATTCTTTGTAAGATTTTCATCAATTACTTTATTTTCATTAAGAACCGTAAAAGAATCATTATCATCTTGTGGTATCCTGAATTTTTTTAATTTTATTGTTAAAAATGCTATATCTGTTATTGCTTGCATCGTTTTCTCAAAATAATGTTCACATGCTGCTTTTTTGACAACATCTGATTTATAATCTTCAAGGGTTGAAGGTGTGAAATTGGAGAGTTGATCAAGAAATTCCTCAATCTCCTTTATTTTTTCTAATATCCTGTCCATGTTTTATCTCCGAAAATTCTTTTCATCCGTGTGAAATAATCATTGTCTTTGATGTATTGGATAGTAAAATCCAAGTTGTTATAATCTTTTTGTTTGTAGAGCACCTTATGATTGCGAGCAATCTCTCTTTTAATCTTTTGGGGGAGAATGTTGAATACCTGAATATCGAGTTTATCTGATAATTGACCAAGAATTCTTATTCTGAACTTTGTTGCTTCTTTAAATGCTGGTTCTTTTTTGAAGATTACACAAATATCTATATCTGAACGGAAAATAAATGTATTATCCGCAAATGAGCCAAAAAGAAAAATTGCTTTTATATTCTCTTTCTCTTTATCTTGAAGGATGACTTTTACAGCTTTTTTTATGAGAGCTTTGTTTTCCTGATTTTTTAATAGAGAAAATTCTTCTTTAAAATAAGAGATTTTTTCTATGTAGGATAATTTTGGTTTAATATCTCTTGACAATCTGTTGCGTTCTGACTGGGTTAGAGGCTGTCCTTTGAGTTGTTTTTGTATAATCTCTAGTTCTTTCTTTCCAAAAATTCTTCTTGCTTCTGGTTCTGAACTGATGAATGTTGATAGTCCCATTTTAACCTTTATTATGATTATTATAACCTAAATAATGGTTATATTTAAGCTTTTTTGTTCCAGATAGAATAAAAATATTGCTTGAATTTATCTACAATGTCTTTTGATGTTTATATTTCTTTCTTAAAATAACGAAAGATTTATAAATAATCAATTTTTAAATAGAAAGATGAAAAGGCTGGAAATTGTTTACAGGGAATTGCTCTATCAGGCTGTTGAAAGAAATAGAAGAATATTGACACAGGCTGAACTTGCAAGAACTCTTAATGTCTCTTTGAGCACTGTGAATGCTGCGGTGAAAGGGCTGGAAAGGATGGGGGCGGTTGCTGTAAAGCCGAGGGCATTGCATATTTTGGATGTGAAGAAAATTCTTTATTACTGGGCTAGCATCAGGGAGCTGCAGAGAGATATCGTTTATTCTACAAGGATTGAAAAGCCTGTTCTTGAGATTGAGAAGAGCATGCCCGATGATGCTATTTTTGCTGCTTACGCTGCTTATAAGTTTTTGTTTAAGGATGTGCCTGCTGATTATAGTGAGGTGTATGTGTATGGGGGAGATGATTTGAAAAAGAGATTTCCTGCTGTGAAAGGGGCTCCTAATCTTTTTGTGCTGAAAGAAGATGCTCTTATGGGGAAATATGGAAAAACCACCACCATAGCGAATACTTTTGTTGATTTATGGAACCTAAGAGAGTGGTATGCAAAGGAATTTGTAAATGAAATAGAGAGAAAGCTTCATGGAATTCTGGAATAGTCTGCTTACAGAGAAAAGTTGGAATATTTTACAAGAGCTTAAGAAAGAGAATTTTAGGTTTATTGTTATCGGAGGATGGGCAATGTATTTATGGACAAAACAGCATAAATCGAAGGATATTGATATTATTTTGCCCGCTATTAAGGATTTGGAATTTTTGAAACGAAAATACACCTTTGTTAAGAATGAGAGATTGAAGAAATATGAGATAAAAATGGATGATATTGATATTGATATTTATCTTCCTTATTATTCAAAACTCGGGCTGCCCTTGGAGGTTGTTGCTCAGAAAACAGCGAAAATTGAGGGATTTGAGGTTGTAAACCTTGAGGTATTGCTTATTTTGAAACAGGCTGCAGAGGCTGAAAGAGGAGAAAGTATGAAGGGTTTAAAAGACAGAATAGATATTATGACTCTTTTGTGCTTTGCTGGAATTGATTTTTTAAAATACAGAGAATTGCTGGAAAAATATAACCTGCGGGATTATAGACATAGGCTGAAGAGGATAGTGCTTTCTTTTAGGGAAATGAAATATCTTAACCTGAATGTTAAGGACTATGCGAGAATAAAAAAAGAACTTTTGAAGAAGATTTAATTTCTTTTTTCTAAGGGCGGTTCCAGATTGTTTACCTTATTTCATTGATGTCTTGCCCCTACATTTTATACAAAATAGAAATATTTATATACTTGTAGGGGTAGATGTTTGGCATGGTAAGGATTAGAAAGAAGGTTGTTGATGGCAAGGAATATTATTACTTAGAGCATTCTTTTAGGGAGGGGAAAAAGGTAAGAAAAAAGGAATTGTATCTTGGCAGCGAGGTTCCTTCAGATATTGAAAAAATTCGACAGGATTTTATTCACGGAATTTACAAAAACAAATGGTATGAGCTTTTGGATAACCTCAAAAGAGGATATACCTGGGAAATCCGGGCTATGCCCCAATCTGTGAGGGATAAAGAATTAGACTCTTTTATGATTAAATTTACTTACAATACTCAGAGAATAGAGGGCTCTCGACTGACATTAAGAGAAACTGCTAATTTACTGGAAAAAGGGGTAACACCCCAAGAAAAGCCCCTCAAGGATGTTAAAGAGGCTGAAGCTCATAAGAAAATATTTTATGAGATGTTAAACTATAAAAAAAATCTTTCTTTGCAGGTGGTTTTATACTGGCATAAGGAACTCTTTAGTATTACAAATCCAGGCATTGCTGGAAGGATTAGAGCTCATGGGGTTGCTATTTCTGGAAGCAAGTTTATTCCTCCTTTACCTGTTGAAATAGGCTTGTTGTTAAGAGAATTT
>DATDZG010000022.1:0-9600 GCA_035288805.1 Candidatus Nanoarchaeia archaeon | reverse complement strand
TGCATTAAATTAATCAGCAGGAAACTGAAAGATAATCCAGCAATAGAATCTTTTCATGCAAATCATGATGCAATTGACCTATATCATACCGAAGATCTCAATAAAGAATCAATTATTAATATGATTCATGCTTTAGGATTCCGAGCATCATTTCATCCCTACGAAAGAAAATCATTCAAAGAGCGCTGGAGAGATTTTAACAGCAATCAACATAAATACGAAATCGAGACAAGAGGAGTTTTTTATGCAATAGGTGTATTTTTTCTCTTAATTGCCTTGGAAATATTTGCATATTACACATTTTTAAGCAGCATTCCAAACTTTTTGCAAAAATACGCCATGTGGATATTTTATCTTAATCTCTCAATTTCATCTCTAGGTTTAGCAGTCTGGCATGTTTCAAGCTACAAAGCCAAAGTAACATGCATGTCAGGAATGATGATTGGAATGACAATAGGTATGCAAACAGGAATGATGATTGGAGCAATCTTAGGAGCAACCAATGGATTTTTCATAGGGGCGATGACAGGAATGATTCTTGGAGTAATAACAGGTGGTTTACTAGGAAAATGTTGCGGAATAATGGGAGTTATGGAAGGAATGATGGCAGGATTAATGGGTGGAACAATGGGCCCAATGATAACATTAATGATGCTCTATGACAATGTGGTATGGTTCATGCCATTTTACATAGCAGTAAACATCATCATCTTGCTGGGTTTGTCATACATGCTTTATGAAGAGGTCGTCGAGAATAAACCAGTTCAGAAAAAGCCATCACACTTTATTACATTTGCATTAATTGCAGCCGTAATAACATCTATACTAATCACCATAATGATATACGCACCAAAATCATACGCTGTAACAGCAGTTTTAGGAATACAATAAGGAGGTAAAATAAAATAAGAAAATGAGTCAGGAAATAACAATCAACAAAAGCACATTGAAGAAAACAGGAATTTTTTTAGCTCTAGCAGCAATTCTTGTTCTTGGAATATTCTCTGTAAGAGCATTCTCAAATAGCAATGAACCAACAGGAAATGTCATAAAACAAACAGGAGACTTTCAAGTAGTAAAAGTAAAAATGTCAGGCAATCAATATGTTTTCGAACCATCAACATTAAAAAAAGATATTCCAGCAAGATTGGAAATAGATTTATCAACTGTAAACGGTTGCTATAGAACCATAGTCATCCCAGGATTTAACATCAAAAAAAGTGTTAAGCAGGGAGACAATACAATAGAATTCACTCCAGATAAATCAGGAGCATTCGGAGTTTCATGCATCATGGGAATGGGAAGAGGCCAATTTAATGTTGCAGAATCTTCTGGAGTCCCTTCTTCCTACATAGACCCATCAATAAATCAGAAACCAGCGGGTGGTTCTTGCGGAGCATCCGGAGGATGTGGATGTGGAGGTGGAGTATGATGAAAGAAATTAGTGGACGCAGAGGGTTGATAAGGGAGACGCAGGGAGCCCTTATGATGAAAGCAGAAAACTTCATGTATATTGTTGAAACAAAAAAGAATTTTGACGAGGCAGTTGTATCTGTGCTAAAATCAGTTGAGCAAAAAGGGTGGGCAGTATTCAATATTTATGACATAAAAGAGAGATTAGCAGCTAAAGGATTTAATCATGAACCTTTAAAAATCATAGAGATATGCTCAGCTAAACATGCTAACAAGCTTTTAGGTAAAAACAGGCTTATATCAATTTGCATGCCATGCAAAATCAATATTATTGAAGATAAAGGGAAAGTAAAAATCGCTGGTATGAATCCAAGTATGATAACAGAGTTTTTTCCAGAAGTAAAAAAAGAAGAAATTAAGGAAGTAGAAGAAGAAATCATTGCAATAATAAACGCTGCAAAAGGAGGTTTAAAGTGAAAGCAGAAAATATAATTTACATTGTATTGATAGCAATAGCAGCAATTTTCTTGTTGAACTCTTTATTTAGTTTAGGTTCAGGAGGAAATTACCAAGGTTATGGAATGATGGGCCCAGGATATAATATGATGGGATTTTATCCAGGAGGAATGTTTCTTTTTGGATGGTTAATAATGAGCTTATTTATTATCGCTTTAATCCTAGGAATAGTGTGGTTATTAAAGCAATTGCAGCATGAAGAAAGGAGGAAAAGATGAACAATTTAAAATCTTGTCCGCTATGCCACGAACAAATTTTTAGCGAGTTTGGAAAATCATGCAAACTCTGCGGAATGTCTTTACATGACCAAAGCAGAGAGTTTTGTTCAAAAAACTGCAGGAGTAATTACTTTAGTATCAACCATCATTTTTAATAGAATAATGTGAAAAGGGGTAAGGAGAAAAAACAAAAATGAAAACAATTAATCTTCAAATTTCAGGAATGCATTGTGCTAGCTGCTCGACCATCATAGAGCGGGCTTTAAAAAAACAGCAGGGAGTAAAAGAAGCAGTTGTCAATTTCTCAACAGAAAACGCATCAGTAGAATTTGATGAATCAATTATCAATGAACAAGAATTAATCAAAGCAATTGAAGCAAAAGGATACAAAGCAGAAATATTAACAGAAGAAAACCAAGGCAATTTCCATAAAAAAGAAATAAAAGAATTAAAAAAGAAATTTTTAATCAGCTTATTATTCGCACTGCCTTCATTTATGATTGGCATGGTTTTAATGTGGTTCGGAATTGAAACTCCTTACAAAGGATATTTACTTTGGATTTTAGCAACACCAGTTCAATTCTTCATTGGATGGCAATTTTATCAAGGAACCTGGAACGCAATCAAAAACAAATCAGCAGACATGGACACATTGATTGCAGTAGGAACATCAGCAGCATATCTATACAGCGTTTACGCAATTCTTTTCAACCCAGAGATAGAGCAGTATTTTGAAATCTCAACAATTTTAATCACTTTAGTTATCATGGGCAAATACTTAGAAGCTATTGCCAAAGGCAAGACCTCAGAAGCAATAAGCAAGTTAATGAACCTTAATCCAAAAACAGCGATTGTAATAAGAAAAGGAAAGCAAGTAGAAATCTCAATTGAAGAGGTTCAATTAAACGATATTATCATAGTAAAACCAGGTTCAGGAATTCCTGTTGATGGAGTTGTCATAGAAGGAAATTCCTCGGTTGACGAATCAATGATTACGGGAGAATCAATACCTGTTGAAAAAAAGAAAGCATCTTTAGTCTACGCAGGAACAATAAACAAACTAGGGAGTTTTACATTTAAGGCAACAAAAATTGGCAAAGATACAACCCTATCAAAAATAATTAAATTGGTGGAAGAAGCCCAGACAAGAAAAGCACCTATCCAAAGATTTGCAGACACAATCTCATCAGTTTTCGTTCCCATTGTCATCCTTCTTGCAGTTTTAACATTTATGGCCTGGTACGGTCTCTTGGATAAATCATTTGCATTCTCATTGCTGTTAGCAGTCTCTGTTCTGGTAATTGCTTGTCCATGCGCTCTAGGCCTAGCAACTCCAACAGCAATCATGGTAGGTACCGGAAAAGGAGCTTCACATGGAATCCTAATCAAAGGAGGAGATGCATTAGAAACAGCCCATAAAATAAAATCTGTTATCTTTGACAAAACAGGCACAATCACCAAAGGAATCCCAGAACTAACTGATTTAGTCACAATCTCAAAAATATCCCAGGAAAAATTATTGCAATTAGCAGCAAGCTTAGAAAACCCCTCAGGCCATCCTCTTGCAGAACCAATGATTAAAGAAGCAAAAAACAAAAAACTAGTATTACAGAAAGTTTCAAATTTCAAGGCAATTCCGGGCTATGGCATCCAGGGAGTAATCATGGGAAAGCAATATTTCATGGGAAACTCAAAATTGGCAAATAAACTTGGAATCTCTCAAGATTCTTTCTCAGAACAATTAAAACAATTAGAAGAACAAGGAAAAACAGCAATGATTCTTATTGAAAATAAAACCCCTTTAGGAATAATTGCAGTGGCAGATACAATCCGTGAATCATCTCTAGAAGCTGTTAAACATCTTCAAGAGCTAGGAATAGAAGTATACATGATTACAGGAGATAATCAAAGAACAGCAGCAGCAATAGGAAAACTCGCTGGAATCACAAATATTTTCGCAGAAGTCTTGCCAGAAGATAAAGCAAATTATGTTAGAGAACTACAAAAAAAAGGTAAAGTAGCAATGATTGGCGACGGGATTAATGATGCTCCAGCATTGGCCTTAGCAGACATAGGAATTGCAATGGGCTCTGGAACAGATGTTGCAATGGAGTCAGGAAACATTGTTTTGATGCGCAACGACCCTTTAGATGTTCCAAAAGCAATAAAACTAAGCAAGCAAACAATGGCAAAAATCAAACAAAACATGTTCTGGGCCTTAGCATACAACATAGCAGGAATCCCAATAGCAGCAGGAGTTTTATACTCATCAACAGGTTGGTTATTATCCCCAATTCTCGCAGGAGGGGCAATGGCCCTAAGCTCAGTTTCTGTTGTTGGAAATTCTATTTTATTGAGGTATAAGAAGTTATAACCCCAAATTTTTTAATATTGCTTACTCTCTAGGGGGGAAGTGTATCTAAATTTCAAATATTCAAACCATAAATTGACCAGATTTGGTTTTTTAATATTTTGGCAGGATCATAAACACCCCTTTCTGCACCCATATAACTCATGTTTGGAGCCCCAATGCCTCTGCTTTCTAACAAGAAATCAGAATTTACGAAATAGCCAATATCTGGAATGGGACTGCGAGATACTCTTAAATGAGTCATGCCTGGAATCATCCACCATCTATCTTTAATAATAAAAAAATGCTCAGGACCATAAAACTGATTATCCGCACTGCTTCCGTCATATTCTCTTAAGTATTTTTCTAGGTCTCCTCTAATTTCTGGGGAATATGGTTTAAACATATCTGCAATGTTCATCCAATTAGTGAATTAGAAATACTTTTTAAATATATATAGCACGCCAGCCACTATTAAATTTTATTTACCTCAGTTTATTTCACGATATGATAAGTAATTCTATTCTGTTAAGGTATTAGAAATTATGAATCAAAAGCCTTATATATGTCAAAATACATAAGATACATATGGCACATATAACCTTAAGCATCCCAGATGCATTGCATCAGGAAATGAAAAAATACCCTGCAATAAAATGGAGCGAAGCTGCAAGAAAAGGAATTCGCGAACAGTTGATAGAGATAAAAGGCGTCATCAAAGGCGAAGAATGGTTAAATTCCTTACCATCATCAACAAAAAACAAAATAGAAGAGTTAAAGAAATTCTCAAAAGACGACTGGAAATCCTGGCATAAGAAAGTAAAGGAGAAAGAATGGAAAAAATCCAAGTTCTTGACACAAGTCTCTTAATTGAACATGCAGAAGGCTTAACAACAGTATTCAGCATAATAGAATATCCTCCAGCCATCAAATCCTGCACAATTATCATGCCTGAAAAAGAAGATTTTGCAAAAGCAATTGAACTTGCTTCTCAACTAAGATTAAAAGGCACACCTATAGGTTGTACAGATATTATCATTGCAAGCATGTGCATCAATAGAAAACTAAAATTGCTTACAAAAGATAAAGATTACAAATATATTAAAGAAATAGACAAAACATTTCAGGTTGAGTTTGTTTCCTAAACTTATTAGTAATTCTATTTTATTAAGGTATAAGAAATTATGATAAAAATAACCACTAGATTTATAAGCCTCAAAATCAAGAAAAGAATATGAAACTCAAAGTTATTTTAGAACCTCAAGAAGAAGGAGGCTACACTATTTATGTACCTTCTCTTCCAGGGTGTATTTCGGAAGGAGAAACGAAAGAGGAAGCTCTCAAGAATATTAGGGAAGCTGTTGAATTATACCTTGAAGCTGATGAAAATGAGCTTATCAAATATAAGGGAGAGCTTACAACCATAGCAGTATGAAAATTCCTCAGATTTCTGGGAAAGAACTAGTTAAGCTGCTTCAAAGACAGGGTTTTGTTGTTGTAAGACAAAAGGGCTCGCACATTCGTCTTGAAAAAAATACCTTGGAAGGAACAATTAAGATTACGATTCCAAATCATTCTGTTCTGAAAAAGGGAACTCTACATCACATTCTGAAATCAACAGGAATAAACCCAGAAGACATTTTCTAAAAGCTCTAACTCTTTCTCACATGCCTCTTATAATGCCTTCCCACCCTCACAATCACCATAAAGAAACTCGTGCAGAATATTCCTAAAAATATCCCTCCAAGAACATCAGTAAACCAATGCACTCCAAGATATAATCTGCTAAACGCAATCGCAAGAATCAATAAACTAAAGAACCCAACAAACAAGCTTCTTAAAAATCCTCTTTTAACATCATTCTTAAACAAATAAATAACCAGTAAGAAAAAAATCAATCCCATCGTAGTATGCCCCGAAGGAAAACCATACCCGGATTCAACAATCATCCCTATAGGCCTCCCCTTGGCAACAACATACTTTATTGTTTCCTTCAATAACAATCCAGAAATCATGCTTGCAGAAAAGATAACAGCAGAATACTTTCTTTTCATAATCAGCAAAACGATAAGCAAAACAAGACTCATAATAAAGATAGGCAAAGTATCAGCTATCGAAGTAATAAAAATCATAACATCTGTCAATCCAGAATTGACAATAGAAACAAAGGAGTCATAAACAATCTTATCAATAAATATCTCTTTATTGTAAACAACCTCTCTAAGAATAAGAGAAAAAGCAAGAAAAGAAAATAAGCAGATAAAGAGAAGGGTAAAATATTCTCTATGAACAGCCCATTTTAATTTATCCCTATTCCTTTTTAACAAAACAAATATCGGAGGGATTAGAGAAATAAAAATTATCCCTAAAATCATCAAAGTTAAATTATCTTTAACAACCTGTATCCCCCCAAAATAATATCCAGAAAACAAAAATACTCCAACCCACAAAATCCCTCCAAAGATATTATACATTAAAAATTTAAAATAATTCATCTCGCTTATTCCGGCAACAAAAGGAGCAAAGGTCCTTACAATAGGGATAAAACGAGCAAGAACAATAGTCTTCCCACCATGTTTTTCATAAAATTCATGAGTGCTGTCCAAATATTCTTTCTTAAACAATTTGCTTCTCATAAAAACTTTCTCACCAAAATAATGCCCTATCCAGTAGTTTACAGTATCTCCTAATATCGCAGCAAGAGTAAGAATAATAAACAAAATCCAAATGTTCAGCAAGCCAGAAGCTGCAAAAGTTCCAGTAATAAACAACAAAGAATCTCCAGGAAGAAAAGGAGTCAAAACAAGAGCAGTTTCTAAAAATACAATAATAAACAAGAATACATAAGTATACACCCCATAGCCCCCAATAATAACTCCTAAGTACTTGTCAAAGTGCAATACAACATCTATTATCTTCTCAACAATACTCATAAACCCCCCTAAACTCACTTGGTATAAACAAGAGTTTATAAAACCCTATTCTCCAAAGTAAGTAATATAAACCCCCATCACAATCTACAAATATGAATCAAAAGCAGATAGGAATAATTTTAATTGTTATAGGGGTAGTCCTAGGATTATTCACTTATTATCTAAATACTCAAGAAAATAAGACAATAGAAAATCTTATTGACTCAACAGGATCATGTTTCCTGGAAGATGGCACATGCCTGCATAGTCAAAGCACGACAATAACCATCATAGGAATAGTAATTTCTCTAGCCTTAATCATACTCGGAATTTACCTAGTAATCTTTGATAAGACTCAAAAACAACTGGCAGACCAGCACTTAGAAGTATCAAAAGCCTTAGAAAATGCTAAAAAACAGGAAAAGCAAAAAGACGAATTCTCAGCTTTCTTATCAGGTTTTACAGAAGACGAGCAAAAAGTCCTGAAAGCAATTCATGACCAGGAAGGAATAAAGCAATCAACTTTAAGGTACAAAGCAAATATGTCCAAAGCCTCATTATCATTATTAATCAAATCTTTAGAAGAAAGAAAAATAGTAAGCAAAAAACCATCAGGAAAAACTAACCAGTTATACTTGATTAAGAAATTCTAATCTTAAAAATCATATCCTAAGTAACCAATCTAGGATTTGATAGAAAAAATTCCAGATTAACCGAAAACTGAGGATTTCCCGGAAGAATAGCAGAATCTCCGAGATATTCCAACACTTTTGTTAAACGATGATTGGTGTAAACTTGATTTAATCTTGCAATATATCTAAGAGACTCCTCATCAGGAATCCAGAAAACAGCTTTAGCCAGGGTTGTAAATAAACTTAATTTATTAGGGGGGTAAGAGCATCTTTTAAAAGAGTCAACTATCTCCTCCCCTCCAGGATAAACTGAAAAAAATCTGTGTATAAAATAATCAGCCTTTTCATGAGCAAGAATTTTTTTCCCAAGTTGATCAAGAGTGTACATCTCAGCAGCATCTGCAATCTCTCTGGCATTCATCTCTAAGAGTATGCTTCTAGTGTTATCAACTACTTTTAATCTCAATGGATGTTTCATCAATCCTTTCAAGCTTCCGTCTTTTAATCCCATAAGATTCTAAACAATTTTTAGTTTATAAGCCTTTTCATTTGATATTACTAATAAGTAAGAACATAACCAACAAAGAGTTTTTAATGGTTTGCCCATTAATCTTATCATGGTATGGGAAGAAGAGACAAACACCACCAACATCTTTAAGATATATAAAATTAGTTATCTTGGTAAAAATGTAAGGGTTACAGCAACCGTTCATTATCATAGCGATTTAAATAATGCAGTTGGTTCAGAAGCTGAAATAAAAATATATGAGCTTGGAGAAGATAAATGTCCATTTAGAACAACAAGTCACAAGTTCATAGATGGAAGATATAGAGAAACATTAGACATTAGATGGAGAAGTGAGCAGCAAAATCCAAAAATGAGGGAGATAAAAACTCTTAGACTAAACAAGGGTTTGGTGAATTTATTAGCTCAACTGCCAGAACCAGTAAAGGGCTCTATTAAGGGAGCATTTAAGAAGTTCTAAGTTTTTCTTTTTCCCGAGGGTTTTTCTTTTGGGAAAGAAAAAGGCTCCATCTCATCAGCCAAATAACTATAAATCTCACCAAAAGTAGGATGAATATGCATCATTTTCTTTAAATCTTTCAAAGTTGCTTTATAATGCAATAAAACAACAGCTTCGTGTATAATATCAGAAGCTTCATGCCCAATAATACTCACCCCTAAAATTCTTTTGCTTTTCTTCTCAACAATGAACTTTATGAAACCTTCAGTCTCCCCAAGACATTCAGCTTTGCCCAAATCAGCATAAGGAAATTTACCAATCTCAATGTTATTCTTATACTTCTTCCTTGCCTGCTCCTCATTCAACCCAACCCAGGCTATTTCGGGATGAGAAAACACAGCACTTGGAACAAGATTATAATCAAGTTTCTCTTTCCTCTTCCCAAACATGTTATGAACAGCAATTCTGCCTTCTTCAACAGCAACGTTTACAACCAACATTTTCCCAGAAACATCTCCAGCAGCATAAACATTTTTATTTGAGCTTTGCAAATAATCATTGCTCAAAATATTCCCCTTATCAACCCTAACTTTA